>DASVNS010000338.1:0-6856 GCA_036383735.1 Phenylobacterium sp.
GCCCGAACGCGGCGACACGGCGGTGGCCCGGGTGGACGGCAAGACGGTCTGGACTTCCGACGTCAAGCGCGAAGCGGTGGCCCAGGGCTTGGTCGGAGAGGGGGAGCCGCTGGATGCGTCCTCCGACCTGTTCCGCCAGACGATGGACGAGGTGATCGACCAGAAGCTGCTGGCCGCGGAGGCTCAGCGGCGCAAGCTGGACAAGGCGCCCGCGGCTCAGCGCCGACTCACCGCCGCCCAGGATCGGGTGATGGGCGACATGCTGGTCGAGGCCACCCTCGCCGACGCCGTCACCGAGGCCAACATCCGCGGCCTCTATGACGAGCAGCAGAAGCTCGCCCGGCGCTCCGAGGAGATCCACGCCCGGCAGATCGTGCTCGCCACCGCGCCCGAGGTCGAGCAGGTGCGAAAGCTGGTGGCGGCGGGCGCGAATTTCGAAGCCCTGGCCATGGAGCGGTCGCGCGACGCGGCCACCCGCTTCAACGGCGGCGACCTGGGCTATTTCACCAGCGACGTCATGCCCGAGGCCTATGAGGCGGCGCTGAAGGGCGCCAAGGCCGGGCAGCTGATCGGGCCGATCCCGACACAGGGCGGCTTCGCCCTGGTGAAGGTCGAGGATGTCCGCCAGGAACAGCCGATCCCGATCGAGGCGGCGCGTCCCCAGATCGTGCGCTTCCTGACCTATGACCGCATCCGCGACCTCCTGGAGAAGCTGCGCGCCAAGGCCAAGGTCGAGACCCTGATCAAGCCCGAGGCCGGCGCGCGCAAGCCTGTCCCGCCGGCCGACGCGCCCAAGGCTGCGTCCCCGACCGCCCCTGTTGTCCCCCAGAAGGGAGCTGCCCCATGAGCCGCAAGCCCACGACCGCTGCGCCCCGGCCTGCCGCGCCCCAGGCCTCCGGCAAGAATTCCAAGCCCGTGGACACGGTGGGCGAAGCCCTCGAGCGCGCCCTCGACCCACTCACCAGCGCCTTAAAGCGGGCCGGGCTGAAGCGTGCGGACAAGGCCGCCCGGGCGTTCGACGACCGCACCGCCGCCGCCGCGACGGCCGCGGACAAGGTCGACAAGTCGGCCATGCCGATCTCGCCGCTGGCCGTGCCGTTCCCGCGCATGCAGCCGATCCGGGGCCTGACCATGGCGACGGGCCGGGCCGGGTTCTACAAACACGAGCGCGACGACCTGCTGGTGATGAGCTTCCCGGAGGGCGCCAGCTGCGCCGGCGTCTTCACCCGCCACGCCGTGGGCTCCGCGCCGGTCGACTGGTGCAAGCGGCACCTTGAGGCCACGAAGGGCGAGGGGGTCCGCGCCCTGGTGGTCAACGCCGGTTGCGCCAACTCCTTCACCGGCCGGCCGGGCGCAGATGCGGTGCGCCGGGTCGCGGCCACGGTCGGCAAGCGGTTCGACTGCCGCCAGCGCGACGTGATGGTCGCCTCGACCGGGGTGATCGGCGTGCTGCTGGACGATTCCAAGATCACCGCGCGCCTGCCGGACCTGGAGCACAGGCTCGATCCGGACGGCTGGAGCGGCGCGGCGCGGGGCATCATGACCACCGACACCTTCCCCAAGGGCGCTTACGCCGAGGCGAAGATCGACGGGGTGTCGGTGCGGATCGGCGGCATCTGCAAGGGCTCGGGCATGATCGCCCCGGACATGGCGACCATGCTGGCCTTCGTGGTCACCGACGCGGCGATCTCGCCGGGGGCGCTGCAGAACCTCTGCAACCTCTACACCCGCAACACCTTCAACGCCGTGACGGTGGACGGCGACCGGTCCACCAACGACACCCTGCTGCTGTTCGCCACGGGCCAGTCCGGGGCGCCCAGGATCAGCCGGGCCGGCGACCGGCGGCTGGCCGACTTCCGCGACAAGCTGGAAGGCGTGCTGATGGACCTGGCCCACCAGCTGGTCCGTGACGGCGAAGGCGCGAGCAAGTTCATCAAGATCACCGTCACCGGCGCCGAAAGCGCCGCCTCGGCCCGCAAGATCGCCAAGTCGATCGCCGACAGCCCGCTGGTGAAGACCGCCTTCGCCGGCGAGGACGCCAACTGGGGCCGCATCGTCATGGCGGTCGGCAAGGCCGACGAGCCGGTGGACCGCGACTCCATGAGCGTGAAATTCGGCCCCTACTGGGCCGCTCAGGACGGCCTGATCTCCGGCAGCTACGACGAAGGCAAGATGAGCGCCTACATGAAGAACCAGGAGCTCGAGGTCACCGTCGACGTGGGCGTCGGCCGCGCCAGCTCCACCGTCTGGACCTGCGACCTGACCAAGCGCTACATCGAGATCAACGGGGACTACCGGAGCTAGACGGACCCACAGTTCAGCTCGCGCGTTGAGACGGTGCGGCCCTTGCGAGGGCCGGCCGAAGTTCCGCCCTCGGACGGAGCCGCGGCGACCGGGAGCGTCGAGATGACCGCTTGCAGTGGTTGGGGCGCCAGGATTTCACGCGGCTTGTTCGTGGTCGCATGGCTGGCGCTATCGCCGGCCGCGATCCCTTCGGCGCCGCTCGCCGCGGCCCAGCCTGGCCGGACGCCGACCGACGGGCCGGTGATGGTCCTTGAAGTGGACGGCGCCATCGGCCCGGCCACCGCCGAATACCTCCGCAACGGCCTGAAGGCCGCCGCGGTGCGCGCATCCCCGCTGGTGGTGCTGCGGATGGACACGCCCGGCGGCCTGGACTCCGCCACCCGCGAGATCGTCAGCGCGATCCTGGCCTCTCCCGTCCCGGTGGCCACCTATGTCGCGCCGGCCGGCGCGCGGGCCGCCAGCGCCGGGACCTATATCCTGCAGGCCAGCCACTTGGCCGCCATGGCCCCCGGCACGCACCTGGGCGCGGCGACGCCGGTCATGATCGGCGGCGCGCCCACGCCGCTGCCCGGCGGCAATCCCACGCCGGACGGCAAGGACAAGACCCCCGGCGCCAAGTCGCCCGGCGACGCCATGTCGGCCAAGGTGGTGAACGACGCGGCGGCCTATATCGCCTCGCTGGCCGCCCTGCAGGGGCGCAACCCCGCGTGGGCGGAACGCGCCGTACGCGAGGCCGCGACGCTGACCGCGGAACAGGCCCGCGCCCAGCGGGTGATCGAGCTGGTGGCGGGCGACCTTTCGATCCTGCTGGCCCAGGCCGACGGGCGGACCGTGCAGCTGGCGGGCAAGCCGCACGTGCTGCGGACCGCCGGCGCTGCGGTCGAGGTGCTGGAGCCCGGCTGGCGCATTCGGCTGCTGGGCGTGATCACGAACCCGAGCATCGCCTACATCCTGCTTCTCGTCGGCCTCTACGGCATCATCTTCGAGTTCATGTCCCCGGGCGCCGTGGCGCCGGGGATCATCGGGGCCGTGGCCCTTCTCACGGCGTTCTTCGCCCTGGACCTCATGCCGGTGAACTATGCGGGGCTGGCGCTGATCCTGCTGGGCGTCGGGCTGATGACGGCCGAGGCGTTCAATCCGTCGGTCGGCGCGTTCGGCGTCGGCGGGATCGTGGCCTTTGCGCTGGGATCGCTCCTGCTCTTCAACGGCCCTGCCCCGGAGTTTCGGCTGTCGCCCGGCGTGGTGCTCACCGCCGTCGCGCTCAGCCTGGCCTACTTTATCCTGGCGCTGGGCACGGCGCTGCGTTCGCGCCGGCGCGCGGTGGCGATCGGGCCCTCGACCCTGCTGGGCGCGGCCGGGCGCGTCGTGAGCGGGTCGGGCGAGCGCGGGCTCGTCCGCCTGCAGGGCGAGGACTGGCAAGCCCGCGCGCCGACGCCCCTGGCGCCCGGCCAGCTTGTGCGGGTCGCCGGCCGGGACGGCCTGGCCCTGATCGTCGAACCCGAGCCCTGAGGAGCCTGCGATGCCGTACCTCGATGTGATCGCCTATGTCGTCCTGGGCGGCCTGGCCCTGTTCGTCCTCTTCCAGGCGATCCGGATCCTCCGGGAGTACGAGCGCGGTGTGGTCTTCACCCTCGGGCGCTTCACGGGCGTGAAGGGGCCGGGCCTGATCCTGCTCATCCCGATCGTGCAGCAGATGGTGAAGGTGAGCCTCCGCACCATCGTCATGGACGTGCCGAGCCAGGACGTGATCTCGCGCGACAATGTCTCGGTGAAGGTCAACGCCGTGATCTACTTCCGGGTCATCGAGGCCGACCGCGCGGTGATCCAGGTGGAGGACTTCATCAACGCCACGAGCCAGCTCGCGCAGACGACCTTGCGTTCGGTGCTTGGCAAGCATGAGCTCGACGAGATGCTGGCCGAGCGGGACAAGCTGAACAGCGACGTCCGCGAGATCCTCGACGCTCAGACCGACGCCTGGGGGATCAAGGTGGCCAACGTCGAGATCAAGCACGTCGACATCAACGAGAGCATGATCCGCGCCATCGCCCGCCAGGCCGAAGCCGAGCGCAACCGGCGGGCGCGGATCATCAACGCCGAAGGCGAGAAGCAGGCGGCCACGACGCTGACCGAAGCTGCGAGCGTACTGGCCAGGGAGCCCGCGGCGATCCAGCTGCGCTACCTCTCCACGCTGTACGACATCGGGGCGGACAAGAACTCGACGATCGTCTTCCCGATGCCGCTCGACCTGCTCTCGGCGTGGATGAAGTCAATGGGGCCGCGGCGGGCGGCGCGATCGCCGAGGCGCTAGCGGCGGCGGATCGCGCCGATTGCCGCGCGGAGCGGGGCGGTGAGCCGCCAGATCGTGGAATTCTCGATCGCTGTGGCGCGCGCCAGGGCCACCTCCGCCTTGGCCATCAAGCGCGCCGACTCCTCCGCGCCCACGAGCCCCGCCTCCTCCAGAAGGGCGAGGCCCTGCAGACTGGCGAGGAAGGCGGCGCGCTGCGTATCGGCGTCCAGCCCGTCGGGCAGCCGCCGGAGCGCCAGGAAGAACTCGCCCACGCTCGGCTCAAGAGCGGCGATCTCGAAGGGCAGGATTCCCAGCCGACTCGCCAGGTCCAGGGCTTCCACCATGCTCCGTGGCGTGAACACCCAACAGTGCACGTCGATGTACTCTCCTGAGTCTCGCGCCCGCCGGCAAAGCGCCAGGACCTCGCGGGCCCGCGCGGTCAGGGCTTCGCCGTCCGGCGAGACGTCCGCGTCCAGATCGCGGACGTCATAGACGCCGTTGAAGATCTGCCGGGTGTTGGGCCGACGGAGGCGGTCGACATAGGCCTCGACGAAGTCGCCGCTGACGCTGGTCCGGCGCAGCACGTCGAAGGTGTGGCGCTTGTCCGGGACCATGAACAGGCCGAGCCCGCCATCGACCAGCACGGTCGCGATCTCGCCCAGCCAGCCGAAGACGTCCGGCACATGCTCGATGACGTGGCTGGCGATCAGGTAGTCGTAGGCCCGCCTGCCGCCCACGCAGTCCAACAGGCTCTGCTCGCCCCAGACGTGGTCGACCTCCACGATATCCGCGGGGTCTACGCCATGGCCGCCGTACCAGGCCTGCAGCTCCGCGCGCGACGAGCGGTCGATGTATTCGATCGGCCCCATGGCCCGGGTCACGATCGGACGGTTGAGCGCGCCGATCTCCAGGCCGCGCTGACGCGCCACGTCGATCAGGGAGAACAGCTTGGCGCGGTCCATGAGGCTCCCAGGGTGGCAGGCCAGGCCTCGTATCCGATCCGCCCCGGTTAAGGCAACCGCATCCAGGGCGCGACGCGAGGGGGCGGATCGCCCAGGCGGTAGTCGCTGCGCGCCCGGTCGAAGACGGCATTGTAGAACGGGTCGTGCGTCAGGGCCTCGCCCCAGCGCGCGCGCATGACGGCCGCCTCCGCGTCGAAGCGAGCCTGGTCAGCCGGCGCCCGCTCGTCGCCGCGGGTCGCGGACTCGTGGTGGACCAGCTCCGCTTGGGGCGTCCAGACGATGTCGTAGCCCGCCGCGCGCACCTTCAGGCAGAGGTCCACGTCGTTGAAGGCTACGGGCAGGCGCTCCGCGTCCAGGCCGCCGACCTCGTCATAGACCGCCTTGCGGATCGCGAGGCAGGCGCCGGTGACCGCCGAAACGTTTCGCGACGTGGTCAGGTGCTTGTAATAGCCGGGGTCTTCGCCCGCCGCCCGGTAGAGCAGGTGCCCCGCCACGCCGTTGATCCCCAGCGCGATGCCGGCGTGCTGCACCCGGCCGTCCGGAAAGAGCAGTCGGGCGCCCACCGCGCCGATGTTGGGTCGCACCGCCTGCGCCACCAGCACGTCGAGCCAGTCATCGCCGAGCATCGAGATATCGTTGTTGAGCAGGACCAGGACGTCGCCCTTCGCCTCGCCGGCGGCCAGGTTGTTGAGCGCGGAGAAGTTGAAGGGACCGGGGGCGTCCAGCACCCGCACCCGGGCGTCCTGCCGTAGCTGGTCGAAGAGAGCCTTCGTCTCCGCCTGCACACTGCCGTTGTCGACGACCAGCAGCTCCAGCGTCGGATAGGCGGTGCGCGCCAGCACGCCCTCGGCGCACTGGGCCAACAGTTCCGCGCGATCGCGGGTGGGCACGACAATCGAGACCAGCGGGGGCGGCTGCGGCGGGCTGCGGCGCACCTCGATCCAGCCCGGTGCGTTGGCCTGATTGGCGACCCGGGTTCCCATTTGCCCGGTTCGCGCAAGATGTTCCTCGACGGCGCGGCGGGCGCTATCGGCGCAGCGGTCCATGTAGGCCTGGGAAAAGGTGTCGGACCCGCCAGCCTGCCGCCAGTGGTACAACACCCACGGGATGTGACGGATGCGCGCGCTGTTTGTCCGCTCGCTGGCGCGCAGTGCGAGGTCGTAGTCCTGGCTGCCCTCGAAGCCCTGGCGCAGCCCGCCGAGCGCTTCTAGCAGGCTGCGGCGGTAGACGCCCAGGTGGCTGATCATGTTCTGCGCGAGCAGGAGCTCTGGGTTCCAACCTGTCTTGAAGTGCGGCTCGTACC
>DASVNS010000339.1:0-1947 GCA_036383735.1 Phenylobacterium sp.
GCAGCATCTTCGCGGTCAACCCGGCGTCGCGCAGGGCGCCCGGCATGCGGATCATGGCGCGACGCATGACGTCGGCGGCGGCGCCCTGGATCGGGGCGTTGATCGCGGCGCGGTCGCCGAAGGCGCGTTCGGCGGGTGACTTGCCCTGGGCGGCGGGGATGTGGACCTTGCGGCCGAAGATGGTGGTGACGAAGCCTTGGCTGCGCACCTGCTGCTGCATGCGGTCCATGTAGGTCCGGATGCCGGGGAAGCGCTCGAAGTAGGTCTTGATGTAGGCGCCCGCCTCGTCCCGGCCGATGCCGAGCTGGTTGGCCAGGCCGAACGCCGAGATGCCGTAGACGATGCCGAAGTTGATCGCCTTGGCGCGCCGGCGCGTCTCGGCGGGCATGCCCTCGACCGGCACGCCGAACATCTCGGAGGCGGTCATGGCGTGGATGTCGAGGCCGTCCGCGAAGGCCTTCTTCAGCTGCGGGATGTCGCCGATGTGGGCCAGCAGGCGCAGTTCGATCTGCGAATAGTCGGCGCTGATCAGCACGTGACCCGGCTCGGCGATGAAGCACTTGCGGATCTTGCGGCCTTCCTCGGTGCGGATCGGGATGTTCTGCAGGTTGGGGTCGCTGGAGGCCAGGCGGCCCGTGGTGGCGGCCGCCAGGCTGTAGGAGGTGTGCACCCGGTTGGTCCGCGGATCGAGGGCGGCCACCAGGTTGTCGGTGTAGGTGCCCTTCAGTTTCGACAGCTGGCGCCAGTCCAGCAGGATGCGCGGCAGCTCATGGCCCTGGGCGGCCAGGTCCTCCAGCAGCGAGGCGTCGGTGGACTGCGCGCCGGTGGCGGTGGTCTTGCCGGACGCGATGCCCATCTCGTTGAACAGGATGTCGCCGATCTGCTTGGGGCTGCCCAGGTTGAAGGGCCGGCCGGCCACGCGGTGCGCCTCGGCCTCGAGCTCGGCCATGCGCACCGAGAAATCGTTGGAGAGCTGGCGCAGGCGGTCGGGATCGACCTTCACGCCCGCCAGCTCCATCTCGACCAGCACGTCCGGCATCGGCCGCTCGACGGTCTCGTAGATGGTCGCCAGCTTCTCATGCGCCAGCCGCGGCTTGAGGTGTTCCCAGATGCGCAGGGTGACGTCGGCGTCCTCGGCCGCGTAGCAGGTCGCGGCGGGCAGCTGCACGTGCTTGAAGCTCTTCTGCGCCTTGCCGGTCCCGGCGACCGTCTTGAAGCTGATCGGCTGGTGCTCCAGCAGGCGCATCGAGAGCTCGTCCATGCCATGGCTCTTGTGCAGGCCGCCCTCCAGGGTGAACGAGATCAGCATGGTGTCGTCCACGGGGCTGACCCGGATGCCGTAGCGCGAGAGCACGGCCATGTCGTATTTGGCGTTCTGCGCCACCTTCAGGATCGAGGGGTCCTCCAGCAGCGGCTTCAACCGCGCCATGGCCTCGTCGATCGGGATCTGGGTCAGGTCGGCCGGCGCCTCGAGCTCCAGGCCGCCTTCGCCCTCATGCGCATGGCCGACGGGGATGTAACAGGCCTCGCCCGGCGCGGTGGCCAGGCTGACGCCGCACAGGTTGGCGCTGACCGCGCCCAGCGCGTCGGTCTCGGTGTCGAAGGCCACGACGCCGGCCGCATAGGCCCTGGCGATCCAGGCGTCGAGGGTCGCCAGGTCGCGGACGCATTGGTAGGCGTCGACGTCGATGGCGCCGTGCTGGGGCGCCACACGGGCCTTGGCTTGCGGCGCCGGCGTGGCGGGCGCGGCGATGCCGCCGGGCGACCCGGCCTTGCCGTCGCCGATCCGCTTTGCCAGCGTGCGGAACTCCATTTTCTCGAGGAAGGCCTGGAGGTCGGCGGGGTTGGGGTCGTCGACCGCCAGGGCGTCGATCGGCGCGGGCAAGGGCGTGTCGCAGTCCAGCTGCACCAACTGGCGCGACAGGCGGATCTGGTCGGCGAAGTCGA
>DASVNS010000340.1:0-2564 GCA_036383735.1 Phenylobacterium sp.
CCATGGGCGGCTTGGCGGTCATCGCCGGGCCTCGATCACCTTGTAGCCGCCCGCGTCGTCGCGAACGGTGGCGGCGTCGAAGGCGCTGGCCAGCGCGGCCTCGTAAGGCAGGTGCCGGTTGGCCACCAGCCAGCAGACCCCACCGCGGCGCAGCATCCGCGCCGCCGTGCGGACAAAGGCGACGCCCAGCTCGCGGTCCTCGGTCCCGCCGTCATGGAACGGCGGGTGCAGGACGACGAAATCGAGCCCGACCAGGCTATCGTCCCAGTGGCGCAGGTCGGCCCAGCGGACCATCGCGCGCGGATCGTCCAGATTGTGCCGTGCGCAGTCCACGGCGCGCCGGTCGATGTCCAGGCAGGCCAGGCTGGTCACGGCGGGCGAGGCCAGCACCGCTTGCGCCAGCAGGCCGACGCCGCAGCCCAGGTCGGCGCCGTGGCCGGACAGGGTGGGCAGCGCCGCGATCAGCCGGGCGCTGCCGGGATCCAGGCGATCCCAGCTGAAGACGCCGGGCTGGGACCACACGTTCAGTTCGGGCACGAGACGCGGCGCGCCGGCGGCGATGGCGGCCTCCAGACCGACGAGTTCCAGCGGCCGCGGCGTGCTGCAGAACCGGTGATGCTTGCGCGCATCCTCGATGACCTTGCAGCCGAAGCCCTCGAGCGTCTTGCGCAGGCGCGATCCGCCCTTGTCCTTGGGCGCGAAAGCCAGCAGCGGCGCGCCGGGTTTCAGGACCCGCAGCGCCTGGGCCAGGACATGGTCGCGCTCCAGCGCCCCGCCGGGGGCGAGGATCACCGCCTGGTCGGCGCTGGCGTCGGCCATGGCGGACAGGTCCTGCGAGCCGACGATCAGCGGGGAGACCTGCTGGGCGCCGGCGGGGATCTCGACCAGGCCGGGCGCGGGGACGCCGTAGAGGAGGGACGTCATCGCGGAGCCCCCGTGGAGCCGCCCCACGGAGTGTCATCCCGGTTTCGCCGCAGGCGAAGACCGGGACCCATTGAGCTCGGAGGTGGTCGGGGCGCAGGGCGTCGCCGCCGCGGTCGATCCTGCATCTCTGAGTTCAATGGGTCCCGGTCTTTGGCCTGCGGCCAAAACCGGGATGACAACGCGTGGGGTGGATGAGGCTTGCCCCCTCCACCACGCGCTCTTCGCTGCGCTCGGCGCGCGGTCCCCCTCCCACCGCTTCGCGGGGGAGGTAACGCCTGAGTCGGGCTTCGCACGGCTCAGGCTCGTTCCTTGGAGCGCTCGAAGCGCACGTTCGGATAGCGTTCGACGGCATAGCCGACGTCCCAGGCGGTGCGGGCCAGGAACACGGGCTGTTCGTCGATGTCGGTCCCCATGGCCGAGCGGTGCTTGCTCACGAAGTCCTCGAGGTCGGCCTTCTCGCCCAGGATCCAGCGGGCTTCGCCGTAGGGGCTGGGCTCGAAGATCACGTCCAGCTGGTATTCCTCGCGCAGCCGGTCGGCCATGACCTCGAACTGCAGTTGCCCGACGGCGCCCACGATGAAGTCCGCGCCCAGGCTGGGGCGGAACAGCTGGGTCACCCCCTCCTCGGCCAGGCTCTCCAGCGCCTTCTTCAGGTGCTTGGCCTTGAGCGGGTCCTTGACCCGCACCCGCTGCAGGATTTCCGGGGCGAAGTTCGGCAGGCCGGCGAAGCGCAGGACGCCGCTTTCGGAGAGGCTGTCGCCCACCCGCAGCACGCCGTGGTTGGGGATGCCGATCACGTCGCCCGCAAAGGCGTCCTCCGCCAGCTCGCGGTCGGACGCGAAGAACATCATCGGCGCATTGACGCTGAGCTGCTTGCCGGTGTTCTGCACCTTCAGCTTCATGCCGCGGCTGAACTTGCCGGAGCAGAGCTTGAGGAAGGCGATCCGGTCGCGGTGGTTGGGGTCCATGTTCGCCTGGACCTTGAAGACGAAGCCGGTCACCTCGCGGTCGCCGGGCGCCACGTGGGTGTCGTCCGATCCCTTGCGGGCCGCCACCGACTTGGGCGGCGGCGCATAGGCGCCCAGGCCTTCCAGCAGCTGGTCCACGCCGAAGTGGCGCAGCGCCGAGCCGAAGAACACCGGGGTCATGTGGCCTTCCAGGAACGACTGCGGGTCGAACGCCTTGAGGCCGCCCAGGGCCAGCTCGGCGTTCTCGGCCAACTCCTCCTGCTCGTCGGGGTCCAGGTAGCTGACGACGGCGGCGCCCTTGAACGGGATCGGCTGCGGATGGCCGTCGTCCTCGTCCGGTCCGCCGCCGCCCTTCTTCTGGAAGGGCAGGAAGCGGTCGCGGCGCAGGTCCAGCATGCCCTTGAACCGACCGCCCGACCCGGCGGGCCAGTAGAGCGGCGCCGGGTCCAGCTGCAGCTTCGACGACACCTCGTCCAGCAGCTCGAACGGGTCCTGCGCCTCGCGGTCCATCTTGTTGATGAAGGTGACGATGGGGATGTCGCGCAGCCGGCAGACCTCGAACAGCTTCAGGGTCTGCGGCTCGATGCCCTTGGCGGCGTCCAGCACCATCACCGCGGCGTCGGCGGCGGTCAGGGTGCGGTAGGTGTCTTCCGAGAAATCCTCGTGGCCCGG
>DASVNS010000341.1:0-4290 GCA_036383735.1 Phenylobacterium sp.
GTTCTTGATCTCGTGGGCCAGCATGCGTCCCAGGCCCACCAGCGAGCGCAAGCCGGCGGCCTCATGGGCGCTGCGCTCATTGCCCAAGCCGTTCTTCACCGACAGGGTCAGCAGCACCGAACCGTCGCCCAGGGGCGCAGCGGCGCCGTCCGCCTCGAACGGCGGCAGGCCGAAGAGGCTGATGTGCACCCCCCGCTCGCGGACCCGGGCATCTTCTTCGATCGCCCGGTTCAGCAGCGACACCAGAGCCGAGCCCGGCGGCAAGGCGGCGCGGAACCGGCCCCGCGCCAGCAGGCCGAGGCCCTGGCCGAACAGCGACTCGGCCGCCTCGTTCACCGCCACAAGGGCGCCGTCGGCGTCCACCACCAGCGAAGGATCGGGACTCAGCTCGAACGCCGCCGCCTTGAGGGCGGCCATGTCGACGCCCTTATCGCGAAATTTCGTTTTCCCGCTCATGCCGCCAGCCTGTGGTCTGAAGGTTCCCAGAGGGCTTGCAGCCCCCTCTCGACCGATCGGGCGTCCTCCAGGCGGCACAGGGCCGCGCGCGCTTCTCTCCGGGCCTGCGGATCGGCGGGCCAGGGGGCGTTTTCGATATAGGCGGCGAGGTGCTTGCGGAAGATCCGCAGCCCCAGGCGTTCGCCGTAGAATTCCAGGCTCTCGCGCAGGTGCGAGATGGCGATGGCGAGGCGCTCGTCCGCGCCCGGCGGCTCGAAGGGCCGCCCGTCGAGCTCGGCTTCGAGCTGGGCGGAGACCCACGGCCTGCCGTAGACGCCACGCCCGACCATCACGCCGTCGGCTCCGCTGGCTTCCAGCGCGGCCCGCGCGCTCGCCCCGTCGACAATGTCGCCGTTGGCGATCACCGGGATCGAGACGGCGTCCTTCACCGGCCGAATGGCGGACCAGTCGGCCGCGCCCTTGTAGAACTGGCAACGTGTCCGGCCATGGACCGTCACCGCCTTGACCCCGATCGCCTCGGCCCGCGCGGCGAGTTCCGGCGCGTTGCGGCTGTTGTCGTCCCAGCCCAGGCGCATCTTCACCGTCACGGGTACATCGACCGCCTCGACGGCAGCCGACATCAGTTCGGCCGCGAGCTCCGGCTCGCGCATCAGAGCTGAACCGCCATGCCCGCCGGTCACTTCCCGCGCCGGACAGCCGAAGTTCAGGTCGATGATGTGCGCGCCGGCCTTCGCCGCGAGCCGCGCCCCCTCGGCGATGTCGCGCGGATCGCGGCCGACGAGTTGCACGACCATCAGCGGCAAGCCATCGCCCACGGCGGCGCGGCGGACCACGTCCGGCCGGCCCTTGGAGAATTCCGCGCACGCCACCATCTCGGTGGCCACATAGGCGGCGCCCAGCCGTGAAGCGGCCCGCCGGAACGGCAGGTCGGAGATTCCGGTCATGGGCGCGATCCAAACGCGTCCCCGAACCCTGACCCCGCCGATGTCGAGTGTACTGCTCATTTTATAATCACGCCCATCGCTGTCTTTTTAGGCAGATGTCACCCACAACGTAAAGCCGGAAAGCTGGAACTCAGCGCGCCAGTTCCGTATGAGCGCGGCCATGAGTTTCTCCGCGGTAGTCGTAGCGGCCGGCGAAGGCCTCAGGGCCGGGCCAGGCGAACCCAAGGCGTGGCGCACCCTGGCCGGACGCTCCATTGTCCGCTGGTCGGTGGAAGGCCTGCTCGCCGCTGGCGCCCACGAGGTGGTCGTCGTGGTCGCCCGCGACCGCTTGACGCAGCTCGACGACGCGCTCGCCGGCCTGCGGAGCTGGACGGCCGTCAGCGGCGGCAAGACGCGCGCGGAGTCGGTTCAGGCGGGCCTTGCGGCCATCACGGCCGACACCAGCCACGCGGTATTGATCCACGACGCGGCCCGTCCGTTCGTCGGCCGTCGCCACGTGGATCGCCTGCTCGAAGCCCTGGAGCTCGCCGACGGCGCCATTCCTACCCTGCCCGTCCCCGACACCCTGAAGCGTGGGAAGGGTCTCGTGGCGGAAACCCTCTCCCGCGAGGGCCTGTGGCGCGCCCAAACCCCGCAGGCGTTCCGCCTTGGCAAGCTGAAGGCGGCCTATCGGAGCTGGCCGGCAGGCGAGGAGCCCACGGACGACGCTTCGGTCATGGAGCGCGCGGGCGGTCGCGTGGCGATGGTTCCGGGCGACCCGATGCTGATGAAGCTGACCTATCCGGAGGACTTCATGCTGGCCGAGCAGCTGTCCGCCGGCCGGAGGATCGTCCGCACCGGCCAGGGGATCGACGCCCACCGGTTCGGACCCGGCGACGCGGTTTGGCTGGGTGGCGTCCAGATCCAGCACGACCACGGCCTGGTCGGCCACTCGGACGCCGACTGTGCCCTGCACGCGCTCACCGATGCGGTGCTGGGCGCCATAGGGGACGGCGATATCGGCGAGCACTTCCCGCCCTCCGATCCGCAGTGGAAGGGCGCCTCGTCCGACCGCTTCCTGCGGCATGCGGTGGGCCGGGTTGCGGCCCGCGGCGGGCAAATCCTGCATGCCGACCTCACCCTGATCTGCGAGCGCCCCAAGATCCGCCCGCATCGCGACGCCATGCGCGCGCGGATCGCCGAGTTGCTGGGCGTGCCGATCGACCGGGTCAGCGTGAAGGCGACCACGACCGAGGGGATGGGCTTCACCGGCCGCGAAGAGGGCCTGATGGCGCAGGCGGTGGTGACGGTGGAAACCCCGATCTAATTTAGGGAAGCCACGTCCACCTGGTCCTCAGGTTGGCGTACAGCGCCCCGGCCAGGTTGGTGTAGTCGTCGGTCCAGGGCCGGGCGCGGAACGGGTCGCCCCAGCGCCATCTACCCGTGGCCAGGAAGGCGCTCAGCGCGGCCTTGCTCCGCGCGACGATCACCGCGTCCTCGGACGAGTCCCAGGCGCCGGTGGGGTCGGCCTCGGGCGCGACGTAGTTCTGGGCCAGCGACCAACCGCCCGCGGCGCGGGCCACCGCCTGGGCCGGGTGCATGAGGTCGAGGTTCCGGTTCGACAGGTGCAGGATCAGGATTCCGTCCGGCTTCAGCTTGGTGAGGTATCCGCGCACCGCTTCAACGGTCAGCAGGTGGGCGGGAACCGCGTCGGACGAGAAGGCGTCGATCAGCAGGATGTCGAAACTGTCCGCCGGCTGCCCGGCGACCGTCAGCCGCGCGTCGCCGATCACATAGTCCACCGGGCTCTTGGCGCAGGCGGTCGTGTAGCTGAAGTTCCGCGGGTCGCTTGAGATCGTCACGACCAGCGGGTCGATCTCGAAGAAGCTGAGGCGGTCTCCCGGCCGCACATAGGCGGCCACCGAACCCGTGCCGAGCCCGACCGCCCCGATGCGAAGACCGGGGGATGCGGCCTGCTTGGCGACGAACACCTGCCCGATCGGCGTGGTGGGGGTGTAGTAGACCATCGGCCGGCAGCGGTAGCGGGGATCCTGCGCCTGGGCGCCGTGCAACGTGGTTCCGTGCGCCAGCATCTTCACCTGGCCGACACTGGGCACATAGGTCTCGGAGCGCTTCAACACCCCGAAGAAGCTTCGCCAGCTCTCCCGGGTATCGGTGCGGTCGGCGGCCGTCTCGGCGGCATAGGACAACACCGCCAGGATGACGAAGAACAGCAGGGCATGCCGGCGCACCATGAACGCCGCCAGCACCGCCAGCACCAGCAACCCTTTCATCCCCATGTCGAAGAGTTCCGACTGGTCGAAGGCTCCGACGACGGACTGGGTGGTCAGGTGGCGCGAGGCGAAGGTCACGGCGACCGGCGTCGCGACGGCCGCCGCGGAGCCCACGATCAGCATCGCCCAGCTCCACCGGGGAATCCGGTGCAGGTCGCCCCAGGGCCGCGCCAGGCACGAGAGCGCCAGCACGATCGGATATTCCCAGACGTCGTTGAAGATCACCGGCGCGAGGAAGGCGTTGAACGCCCCGCCGACCACGCCGCCCAGCGATAGGCACAGGTAGAACTCGGTCAGGTGCGCAGGATCGGGCCGCCGCGCCACCAGCCGCTGGTGGCACATCAACGCCGTCAGGAAGAAGGCCGCCAGATGCACGAAGAGCTGCAGTGGCAGGGCGCTCGCCCTGAACGGCAACAGCGCGACGCAGGCCGCGGCGGCGGCGGCCTGCAGGGTGAGCGTCAGTGAAGGCGGGATTGCCGGTTTCTGCTGGAAGGCGACGATGAACGTGACCAGGTACAGGGCCAGGGGCACGACCCACAGGAAAGGCGCGGACGCCACGTCGGTGGTGATGTGGGTGGTGACGCCCAGCATCAGGCTGGATGGGATGGCCGCCAGCG
>DASVNS010000342.1:0-3088 GCA_036383735.1 Phenylobacterium sp.
CCCCGAGCCCCGCGCCACGGCCAGCGCCAGCCGGCTGTCGGCGAACAGCGCCCACCCCGCAGCGTGCGCCGCCGAGTCGACCAGCACCGCGGCGCCTTCGGGCAGCCCGGCGTCGCGCAAGGCAGGATCCAGAGCATGGGCCACGATGGCGCGCGCCGTGCCGAGCGCGTCCGAGCCGATGCGGAACACCACGGTGTTGCCCGCCCGGATCACGCCGGTGGCGTCGGCAAAGACGTTCGGCCGACCCTCGAACACGAACCCGGTGACGCCCAGGGGCGCCATGATCTGCTCGACGCTCCAGCCGTCATGGCGGACGCTCTCCAGCAGCCGACCACGCGGCGGTTCGGCATCGCGCCAGACGCGCAGACCGGCAACCATGTCGGCGCGCATCGCCTCGGTCGCGGTCAGCCGTGTGGTCGAGCGGCCTCGCGCGCGGGCGCTCTCGACGTCCGCGGCGTTGGCGGCGGCGATGGCGGCCCAGACGCCATCGTCCTCAAGCTTCGCGGCGAAGCCCTCGAAGAACGCGGTGACGGCGGCGTCGGTGACCTGGCCCATGCGCGCAAAGGCGGCGGCGGCGCGGCCGACTGCCGCTTCGGCGGCCGCCTGTTCGCGGGCGGGGATGTGCAGCAGGTCGCCGCTGTCCTGCACCACCACCAGGCGGTCGCCCGGCCGGAAGGCGCCGGCCAGCTCGGGCGTCACAAAGGCCACCCGATCGCCGGCGAACGGGATCGCCTGACCGGGCGCAAGCGCCTCCAGCCGTCCGGTCCTTTGGGACGCGGATCCGGCGGCTAGCGCCTCCTTGCCTGAAGAGCCGTCGTCCACCTTCAGGACCCCATTTGCTCAGGTTGAGCCTTACTCCCTACGCCCCCCGGACGAAGGCCGCTAGAGCCTTTTCCGGGTCAGGTGAAATCACCTGACCCGGATAAAAAGGCTCTAACTCAAAGCTTTAGGGCGTGACGGGCGCCTGAACCGGCATCCACATTAAGCTGTCACGCCCTAGGTGTCTGGTCCCGCTGTGTGGGGGGACTCAGCTTAGCTGAGTGCTCACACCGGGAGGATCTATGGGCCAAGTACTCCACGGCGGCGCCACGACCACGCCCGCCATCCGAGCGGCGATACAGCGATCGAAAGCTCCGCTCGAAGAGCTAGCCGCCAGGCACAGGCTCAACCGCAATGCCGTCACCAAATGGAGGAGAGCGGAGCTTTCTCCACGACGCGCCGATGGGCCCGGGCCCAACCACTCTTGGACCAAAGGCTTCGTCGAGCGGATGAACCGGACCCTCAAGGAAGCCACCGTCCAGCGATATAACTACGACACCCACCGGCAGCTCGAGGACCGCCTCGCCGGTTTCCTGGATGCCTACAACTTCGCCCGACGGCTCAAGACCCTACGCAGCCTCACACCCTAACGGGCCATCTGCAAGGCCTGGGCGACGAACCCGATCGCTTCAGGCTCGCCCCCATCCACTTGACCTCGGGACTGAACGCCTAGCGCGCCCCGGAAGCACATCGCCCGCGAGCTCAGGGCGGCTCAGAGACCGCTGGTTGTTGAGCGGAGCTGTTCGGGGTTAGGTTGGGCTATGCAGAACTGGATCAAGGCCGCGTGGCTCTGGCTCGCCACACCCGCCTCGCCTCGGCCGCTCGGACCTGTGGGATGGTTTCTGGCGGCGGCTGTGGTTGTGGCCTTCTTCGCCGTTGTTCTCGGGCTCGCGCCTTGGAAGATCGCCACAGAAAGCTTTGCGCTGGGAGCGGCCAGCAGGGGGCAGGCTTGGCTATGGGGCTGAAGCGTTCACTGCGGCCGAACGGCCGCTTCGCTGTCGGACTGACGCTCATAGGCGTCGTTCTCGTTGGGCTCGTCATCCGCTGGCTTTTGCGGGGCCACGCGACGGACGATGCCACCAACTACCTGCTGCCCTGGTACACCTACGCTCGATCTCATGGCGCCGCGGCGCTTGGCGACCCGTTCACCAACTATACGCCCTTCATTCCCTACCTGATCGTGGCCGTAGCGAAGCTGCACGGCTTGGCCGCGCCACTAACCCTTATGAAGGCGATCTCAACGCCCTTCGAGTTCGCTTGCGCCGCGTTGGTTTATCGCATCGTGCGCGACGCTGGCGGCTCCCCGTGGCGAGCGGCCGGGGGCTTCACAGTGAGCTGGCTCGCCCCGACCGTCCTGATGAATGGCGCGCTCTGGGGTCAGGCCGAGGCGATTTGGACCAGCTTCCTGCTGCTGGCCATCTGGCTTTTCATGCGCCAGCGCAACGGGCTCCCCGCGTTCGGACTCGCCTTCGCCGTCAAGTTCCCCGCGGCCTTCCTCGGGCCGTTCGTGCTCGGCCTTGTCTTGCAGCGCCGAGTGCATTGGCTCTGGCTGCTGAGCGTGCCGACGTTGTACGCGCTCCTAGCCGCGCCGGTCGTTCTCGCAGGGCGCTCCGCCGTGGACGTGGCGACGATCTATCTACACCAGTCCGAAACCTTCGATCGCCTGACCATGAACGCGGCGAACATTTGGGTCTTCCTACCGATCCCCTACCCGATCGGCGTCGTGGTCGGGCTGGTGCTGGCGACCTTCGCAGGCCTCGTCCTCGCAGTTTTCATTGCGCGGCTGGAGGATCTGACCCCGGAACGGCTGGTCAAGGTCGCCGCCGCCTCGCTGCTGCTGATGCCGCTGCTGATGCCGAAGATGCATGAGCGCTATTTCTATGCCTTCGAGCTGGCGATTATCGCGCTTGCCTTCATCAATCCGCGCTACCTTGCCTTCGCTGCGGCCTCGCAGGTCTCCGGCGTACTCGCCTACCTCGTGTGGGGCAACGGCCAAACCCTGGTCACGCTGCCACCCGCCGCCCTCGTCAACCTCCTCATAGCGGTGAGGCTATTTGGTGACCTGCGGACCGAGGCTGAGGGATGGGCGTTTGCCTGGGGGCGCTGGGCTGCGTTCGCCGCGAGTTCAGCAGCCCTGATCCTGACCGTAACCCTTGCGCCGCAAATGGCGCTTCTGCCCTTTGTTTTCGCCTGTTTGACCTGCGTGACCGCGCTTGACTTACTCCGCGCGACGACCTCGCCGTTTCGCTCATCGCGTGCTGCCGCGCCA
>DASVNS010000343.1:0-3474 GCA_036383735.1 Phenylobacterium sp.
ATCCGGCGCCTCGGCGGCCGAATACGCCATCATCCTCGCCGTCGTCGGCGTGGGCATCGTCGCGGCAGCCGGCACCCTGAAGAGCGCCATCAGCGGCGCGATGACCTCCGCGGCCACGACCATCACCAACGGGTCTTAAGCTTCCTCCAGTCTGTGACGCCAACGCTCCCGGCTGATGTCGGGAGCGTTTTGGTGTCGAGCCGTCTCCTTGAGGAATTCGGCTAAAGCGTAACCTTTGCCCGCAATCTTCAACCACGCGCTCGAAGCTGGTGTTGACCGGGAGGCGATGTGAAAACGCTAGTTCTGAATCGCCGGCTGATGGCCGCCCAGGTCCTGTTCGCGACCTGCATCGCCGTCACAGTGGGTGTCCTGGGGGTGCCTGACCCGTCGAAGACGGATTTTGCGATGCTTTGGGCCGCGCAGCACGTCGCCCATCCTTATGATCCGTCGCTGATCTCACAGGCCACTCGCAGCAATAGCGAAGGTTTCTTCCCCTACGCGCCGCCATTCCTGCTGCTGATCGTGCCTCTGGCGTGGGTTACGCTCTCGGCAGGTTATCTCTTGTGGCTAGGTCTTGCGGCATCAGCAATTGTCGTCAGCCTCCGACGTCTCAGCGCCCCCTTGGTGCTCATGGTTCCGGTTGTCTTCCCGGCGGCCATTGTCGGCCAGACCTCGCTCTTCATGGCCGCCTGCCTGTTCGGCGCGGCGACGCTGACCAAGCGGCCCTGGCTGGCGGGTGTGCTGCTGGCCGTTGCGGCGTGCATCAAGCCGCAGGTGGGGGTTTTTATACCGCTGGTGCTGCTGGCCTCGCGCCAATGGGCGGTCATAGCCTGGGCCGCCGGCGTCGCCGCGGCCCTCTGCGCCCTGTCCACGCTGATCTACGGCCCAGGCATCTGGGGCGACTGGCTGCATTCGCTTCCCGAGTGGCTGCGCGTCAACGACAAGGTGTGGAGCGGTCGCTACCTCTCCCTGCCGGGAGGCTGGAAGGTCGCGGCCGCGGTGGTCGGCGCTGTGGCCGCCTGGTATGCCGGTCGGCGCGGGCAGATCGAGCTGGGACTGCTGATCGCCATCGCCGCCGCGCTGCTGTCGTCGCTGCACGCCATGGACTACGACGCCGCGATCCTGGCGCCGTTCGCACTCGCCGCGGCCCTGCGCCGAGGGTGGAAGGGCGCGCCCTACCTAGTAGCCATCTTCCTTCCGGCCAGCCCCTGGTCGGTCCTGGCCCTTGGCGTCTTCGCGATCGTGGATGTGGCCGTCGGCCGCGAGGCTGAGACAAGTGACAGGTCGAGCGCTCGCGGCATCCGCAGCTGGAGGCTGCTGCAGGGGCGAGGGCCGGCCACGGAGGAGCCGCGATGACGATCACTGGCACGTCCCGCAGTCACCGCTTACCGGCGGGTCCGGCAAGGCTGCAAGGGAAGCAAGCACGTGGCGACCTGGCGTGAACTATTGAAGGGAACCGCTGCGGTATCCTGATTTACTTTATCTGAACCCCGGCTGTTTAGAAGTGCCGCGAAGAATAGGGGCGCGAGTGTGAAATCCGGAATCTCCTGGGGGTGGATCCGCGCTGAAGCCTCCCGAGGCGTCAAGTTCTTGTCAGTGGGACTGGCAGGCCTGGCTGCGGACACCTCCGTGTTCATGGCTCTCCACATGCTCGACGTCGATCGACCGGTCGCCCGGGCGGTCTCCCTCGGCTTGGCGACATGCCTCACCTGGGCGATCAACAGGCGGATCACCTTTGCTCGAACGGGGCGACCGCCCGCCCATGAGCTGAGCCGGTACGGCATGGTCGCCGTCGTCGCGCAAGGCTTCAACTACCTACTGTTCCTCTGGCTGAGCGTGGTTTTCGCCAGTGTCTATCCGCCTATCCTGATCGCTCTCTGCGCCGCGGCCGCTAGTGGGATCTCGTACTCGGGCCAGCGCCTGTTCACCTTTGCGCCCAGAGTTGCTGCGCCCGACGGAGACGCCACGTGACAAAAGAGACCGATGTCCTGATCGTAGGGGCCGGACCTGCGGGCCTCACGGCCGCCTACCTGCTTTCCAAGGCTGGGCGTCGCGTGACGGTGATCGAACGCGACGGCGAGTATGTGGGCGGCATCAGCCGCACGGTCGGATACAAGGGCTACCTGTTCGACATCGGTGGCCACCGCTTCTTTTCCAAGTCACGTGAAGTGGTCGACCTCTGGCGGGAGATTCTCCCGCAGGACTTCATCTCAAGGCCACGGTTGTCGCGCATCTTCTACAACGGAAAGTTCTTCACCTATCCGCTGAGGGCGTTCGAGGCGCTTTTCAAGCTTGGCCTCTTCAATTCGGTGGCGTGCGTCGCTTCTTATCTCTACGCGAAGGTCGCACCCATTCGCGAACCTAAGACCTTCCACCAGTGGGTCCGAAACCAGTTCGGCGAGCGCCTCTTCTCGATCTTCTTCAAGACCTACACTGAGAAGGTGTGGGGCATGTCCTGCGACGAGATTTCGGCAGACTGGGCGGCGCAGCGGATCAAGGGCCTCAGTCTTGTCACCGCCGTCCTTGACGGGCTTGGCCGCTCGCTGGGCCTGGGTCGCAAGCGCAAGGACGGCGCCATTGTAAAAACCCTTATCGACACATTCGATTACCCGCGGAAAGGGCCGGGCATGATGTGGGAGGCCGCGGCGCGCCTCACCCGTGCCCAGGGCGGCCAGATCCTGATGGGCCATACGCTGGAGACGGCGGCCTGGGACGCCTCGCGCGAGTGCTGGACGGTCACGGCAAAGGACGAAGAGGGCGGTCGCCACGTCTTCTCCGCGCCACACGTGATCTCGTCCGCGCCTATCAAGGAGCTCTCGCACGCGCTTCGGCCGGAGCCTTCGAGCCTGAAGAACGCCGATGCGTTGCGGTACCGGGATTTCCTCACGGTGGCGCTGATCGCCAAGAACTCCCTGCCATTCCCGGACAACTGGGTCTACATCCACGATCCGTCGGTGAAGGTCGGGCGGGTCCAGAATTTCCGCTCCTGGTCGCCGGAGCTGATTCCGAACGAAGATCACTCGTGCCTCGGGCTGGAGTACTTCTGCTTCGAGGGCGACGGCCTCTGGTCGGCTCCCGACGCCGAATTGATCGAGCGCGCGAAGATCGAGATCGCGAAGATCGGCCTCCTCGACCCGCGGGACGTCGTCGACGCCTGTGTCGTGCGCCAGCCGAAGGCCTATCCAGTCTACGACGAGACGTACCAGGAGAACGTCGACGCGGTGCGCGGCGACATGGCGGCCAACTACCCCAATCTGCACCTGGTCGGGCGAAATGGCATGCACAAGTACAACAACCAGGACCATGCCATGATGACGGCGATGCTAACCGTCGAGAATATCCTGGCCGGCGAGCAAATATATGATGTCTGGCAGGTCAATGAGGACGCCGAGTACGGCGAGGCCGGGATTTCGGGCATCAACGAGGCGCTGAAGAGCGAGCGGCTGGTGCCGGGGAAAGTGGCCGCCTGAAACC
>DASVNS010000344.1:0-6493 GCA_036383735.1 Phenylobacterium sp.
CGGCGGCGCGGCAAACCCCTCCGCCTGGGGTGTGACGTTCCAGTTCGTGCTCGATCGCAGCGGTGGCGACCGGGTCAAGCTCGTCTAAAATGGTTCTCCTGTCCCGGACAGCTGGTCTCAATTGTCTCAGACGAACGGTCCCAAGCTCGGCGTGGGTGACGAGGAATCCCTGGGCAGGTTCGCCTGGTAGAGGGTTCGACCCGCTCCATCCCTGAATTCGAGCCGCAGGACCCGATCCTCGAGAGCGAACATGGCGAAGCCCGGCCGCGAGTGGTGGAACAGCGTCCCCGGCACATCTACGGCGGGGCCGGCGGAGGCGCCGGCCCCGGTGCAGATGTGGGCCGTCCCGCCGACCTGGATATGCTGCAGCGAGTGATCGTGGCCGCACAGATAGGCCTGGACGCCGCGGGCTTGGAACAGCGGTTCCAGCCGCGCCGCCAGGTCCGGGGATCCGCCGTGGCGCCCGCCGGAATGGATCGGATGATGGCCGACCACGATCTTCCAGTCGGCCTGCGAGCGCTGCAGCGCCCCCTTCAGCCAGGCCAGCTGCCGCCCCGGTTTGGGAACCCGGATCCGGCCGCTCACCAATCGCATGAGGGCCTCGTCGTAGTCCCCGACCATCGGGGTGGTGTCCAGGACGAAGAGGTCCAGGTTCGGGATCCCCGTATCGTTGCTCGACGCGACATAGCTGCGGCCCGGCATGCGCCAGCGCGGGTTGCGGCGGCCATAGGCGACCTGGGCGCCGGGACGGCCGCGATAGTCGTGATTGCCGAGCGCCGCAAACCACGGCGTCTGCAGCGACGGCGCTGAGTAGACGTCCTCGAACGAGGTCTTCCACTGCGGGTCGTCGGGCGACCGGACACCCGCCGGATAGAAGTTGTCGC
Source organism: Phenylobacterium sp. (assembly GCA_036383735.1). Lineage (GTDB taxonomy): Bacteria > Pseudomonadota > Alphaproteobacteria > Caulobacterales > Caulobacteraceae > Phenylobacterium. The sequence goes on from DASVNS010000344.1 coordinate 885, forward strand.
CCACCGAGATCACGAAGCGGCTGTGGACCTCCTCGGCGGCCTGGGCCATGGCGCGGGCGACGTCGGTCTGGTTCCGATCTCCCTCGCGGCCCCAATCGCCAACGGCGACAAAGGCGGGCGCCGGCGCCTCGGCGCGCGCAGACGACGCCGCGGCCGCCGCGGCGACGCCAGCCAAGCCGCGCAGAACAACGCGCCGATCGGGTGAACGTAAAATCAAAACGCCGCCTCCCTGTCATGAGTCGTCCAACCCATCGACGCCACCACGGGCCAAGCGCCTCAGCCTCCGCAGGGCAATTGCAGCGGGGCCAGGACACAGTTAGGTCACCGCATGCCCCGGCGCTCGGACATCTGGCGGATCGGACTGGTCGAGGCGCCGATCACGGCCGTGGCCTCCGGCGGCGGTCTGGCCGACGCGACGGTGCGCTGGCTGACCGAGGAGCCGCCCTTCACCTTCCTCGCCGATCCGTTCGGCGTCTGGCGCGACGGCGCGCTCCACATGTTCGTCGAGGCGTACGACTATCGCACCCGGCACGGCGTCATCGACGCGCTGACGTTCGACGCGGACCTTCGGCTGCGCGACCGGCGCACGGTGCTCCGGGAACCCTGGCACCTCTCCTACCCCTTCCTGCTGGAGGCCGAAGGCGAGACCTGGATGATCCCCGAGGCGCACCGTTCCGGCGGCGTCACCCTCTATCGCGCGGCGGAATTCCCAAACCGCTGGGAGGCGGCCGGGCGACTGGACCTCGACACGCCGGCCGTGGACCCGACGCTCTTCCGGCACGCCGGCCTCTGGTGGATGGCCTATTCGCCCTCCGGCTCGCAGGCGATGAAACAGGGCCGATTGCATCTGGCCCATGCGGAAGCGCTGGCGGGCCCTTGGCGCGTCCACCCCGGCAATCCGGTGCGGATCGATCGGGCGAGCAGCCGGCCGGGGGGCACGCCGTTCGTGCACGATGGGGTTCTGACCCTGCCCGTGCAGGATTGCGCGGCGACCTATGGTGGCGGCGTCCGCCTGCTGCGCATCCACGAGCTGACCACAGACCATTTCACCGCCGAGGCCGGCGCGGCGCTGCAACCGCCACAGGACGCGGCTCCCTACGTCGATGGGCTGCACACCCTGTCGGCTTGCGGCGACCTGACCCTCATCGACGTCAAGCGGATAGACCGCTCGTTCGGCGGGCTGGCGATCGAGTTGGGGCGGCGGCTGGGGCGCTGGCGGGCTTGAGCGGCAGGCGGGCGATGACCTCGGCGCCGGCCCGCGCGAACGATGCGCCGCCGAACCGATCGAGCACCCGGGCCCGGGCGGCCACGCCCATGGCGGCGAGCCGCTCGGGATGGGCCAGCAGCCAGGTCAGGGCGTGCGCCAGGACGTCCGGCTTGCCCGGCGGCACGATCAATCCGGTCTCACCGTCGCGCACGCTGTAGGGCAGCTCGCCGACCGCTGACACCAGGGTCGGCAAGCCGGCCTGCATGGCTTCATGCACGGCGATGCACAGCCCCTCCGACCGTGACGGCTGGAGATAGAGGTGCAGGTCGGCCAGGAAATCCCTCGGCCGCGGTTCGAAGCCGGTCAGCCGCACATTGTCGAGGCCGGCGGCCGCCAGCGCGGCCTCCAGCGCCGGACGCTCGGCGCCCTCCCCCGCGATCCGCACCTCGAAGGGGGCGAGCGCGTGGAAGCCCTGCGCCCTCAGCCGCAGGAGCGCGGCGATCAGCACGTCGTAGCCCTTCACGGGGTGGAGGCGCCCCAGGGCGCCGAGCTTGAGCGTCTCGCCGGGCCGCCAGGGTCGCGCCTGGGGCGCCTCGGCGTCGGCCGCGAACAGCGGCCAGGTGGCCAACCGCTCCGGCGGCACGGCGAGGCGCTGCCGGGTGAGGGTCGCGACGCTATGGGAGTCGGCGATCCAGAGCGCCGACCGACTCTGGAAGGCGCGCAGCAGCACGCGGTTGGCCGGCTTCAGGAAGGCCGCGTGCTGCCAACTCACCACCGGGATGCCTAGCCGACGCCCCACCTGCTGGCCCAGCAGGGTGGCGCGGCTCAGGGACGTCCAGATCACGTCCGGGCGGGACGCCGCCATCCGCGCCTCGAGCCATCGGAAGGCGGCCAAATGGTCCTTCTCACCGCCGGCTCGCACATGCACCGTCAGCCCGGACGCCTCCATGGGCCCCACGGCGCGCCCGTCGCGGCGGGTCAGGGCGAAGACCTCCACGGCCGCGCCGTGGTCGCGCAGGACACGCGTCACGGCCGGGACCGGCAGCGCCGCGCCACCACCTTCGACCGAATTGATCACATAGGCGATGCGCATCAGCGACCCCCTCTTATGGCCAAGGATGGGTGGGCGCCCGTCTCCGCCCAGGCGTAACCCGCCAGGAGCCCCACCGCGAGGATCGCCTGGATCACCGCATGAGCGCCCGCGCCGGCCAGGTGAAATCCATCGAGCATGGGCGGCAACAGCAGCAGTAGGCCGCCGCCGCTGACCAGATTCGCCCACACCGACAGGCCAGGGCGTCCGAGCGCCGTCAGCGCCGCGGTGATCGGCGGCCCCGCCAGCAGGATGGTCCTGGCGAGCGCCAGCCAGACGAGGATCGCGCTGGCGCCGGCGAACGCCTCGCCCGCGGTCAGCACGACCAGTTGGCGGCCGAAGACCGCGATGACGAGACAGACCGGCGCGGCGGCCAGCAGGGCCACGCCAGCGGCGCGGAGCACAGCGTCGCGGACCTGGGCGCCCCGGTCGCCGCCGGCGGTCAGCTTGGCAAGCTCGGCATACGCGGCCTGTCCGAGCATTTGCGCCGGCTGGGCCAGCACGGCTGTGGCCCGCTGGGCGACGGCATAGAGGCCGGCGGCAGCGGGTCCCAGCATCCAGCCGATCGCCAGCGGTGCGATGCGGCCGGAGAGTTCGGAGATCGTCACGTCGGCGTTGGCCGCCCACATGAAGCGCCACAGGCCCGGGTTCTCGGCCGGCACGTCCCCGAGGCCGCCCGCCAAGTGGGCGCGCGCCAACTGGCCGCGCGCCGCCCAGGCGCCGAGCGCCCACATCGCCGCCCACTCCGCCAGCGCGGCGACCAGCCAGGCGACCAGGAAACCGCGCAGGCCGGCGCCAGCGCCCACCGCGAGGCCCGCGCCCATCAGGCGGATCAAGGGCGCGACGACATTGTGCACCCCCAGGAGGTCGAAGCGTCCGGTCAATTGCAGGTAGCCGGCGGGCGTGGCCCGTATGGAGGCCAGGACGGCCAGGCTGTAGGGGCCCGCAAAGGCGACGGCGGTGGGTGACCAACCCAGCCGCGGACCCAGCACCGGCGCAAGCAGCGCCGCGACGGCGACCGCCAGCACGCCGCCGGCGGTTTCCACCAGTCCGGCGAACACCAAGAGCCGCGACAGACGCGCCCGGTCGCCGGCCTGGCTGGCCTGGGCGCCGTAGCGCACCACGGCGTGCCAGCCCGGAAACTCGATCAGGCCGCCCACCGTCATGACATAGGTGTGGACCAGCACCAGCACGCCGTAGTCGGCCGGTCCCAGGGCGCGGGCGGCCATCGCGATGTAGGCCAGGCTGACGAGGCCGCCCGCGGCCTTGCCGCCGGCCAGCCGGCCCAGATTGCCGTAGATCCGGCCGACGACGCCCTGCCCGCGCGGCTCAACCATGCGCGACCCGCGGACCGTCCTGCGGCCGCGCGTCAAGGGCCGGCGCTGCGAGGTTGGCGAAGCGTGCGACTGCGCGTGCGGCGCGGGTGGACGAGGCTTCCTCGGTCAGGTCGAAACTGGCGTCGAACATCGCGGCCTGCACAGCGTGATAGCTGGCCGTGTGTTCCGTCCGTGCCTCTTCAAGCGCGAGCCCGAGTTCGGCGACGGTCTCGATCACCGCACCCGCGCGCCAGTGGGCGAAATTGGCGTCGCCACGCCACGCCAGCCGCTTCGGATTGAGGAACACGCACGGCCGCGGCCGGAGGAGGAATTCATAGACCTGGCTGGAGGCGTCGCCGAGGTAGATGTCGGCCCGATTGGTGTAGGCCATGGTCGTCGATGCGCGGCTGCCCAGGTCGATGTGGATGTTGGGCGCGCGGAGGTAACGCTCTTCGATTCGGCCGGGTCGATCGACGCGCAGCTTATCGACGGTCAAGACGAATGGCCGTTCGAACAGCATCACGTGCGGCGCAAAGATCAAGTGGTGGTCGTCATGCTCGACGAACCAGTCCAGCACCTGCCGGCCCATCGCGTACCACGACGACAGATGCGGCGAGACGTGGGGATTGTAGAGCACCACCGGGCGGCCGTCCTCGATCAGGGGGTGAAGGCGCCGCGCGCCCGCCGCCAGGTCGAACTTCGGATAGCCGACGATCGAGATGCTATCGGGGTCGACACCCGCCTCCGCCACCAGGCGGTCACGGATCTTCGGGCCCGAGACCAGTACGTGGTCGAAGCCGGCGCTGGCCTTGTCGAAGCCGATGGCCCGGTCGCCGGCGCCGTGCCGGGTGTGGACGATCTTCAGGTCCGTCAGGCCGTGCCGGGTCTTCAGGATCAGCGAGGTTTTCTCCGCCACGACCAGCACATCGAGGCTGCGGAAGAAGTCCAGGTTGTCGCCATAGACCAGCAGCTTGGCGGCCGGCAGGATCGCCTCCAGGGCCCCTTTCGCCAGGCGGCTGGTCCGGCGCTTCAGGTCCAGTTCCACGAGTCGGATGATGGGACCGATCAGCCCCTCGCCTAGCCGGATCACCTCGGCGCTCAGGCGCCGGTTCGTCGTGGCCACCACGATCTCGGCGTCCACACCGCCTCGCGCGAGGGCCAGCGCGATGGGCAGGCTGTGCGCGACCTGATGGACCTGGTCGTGGTTGAAGAGGAATCCGATCCGCATGCCCCCAAGACGCCGCCGCTCGGACAGCGCCTCAGGGCCGTTCTTCGGATGGCGTCAGCGGGGGCGCAGGACGACGCCCTGCGCGCCGCGCTCGGCGCGCACAGGGGCGAAGGCTTCGAGGCGACGCAGCACGGCGTCCGTGTCGTCGAGCGTCAGCACGCCCGTGAACCGGATACGGCCCGCGGCCGGGTCAGCGATGCGGATCGGCGTACCCAGGCTGCGCGACAGGTCCATCGCCACTTCGTCCAGCGGCGCGTCGGAATAGACGAGCTGGCCGTGGGTCCAGGCGAAGGCGGCGTCCGGCAGCGTCGCCGTCAGGCTCGCCGCCGGTGCGCCGCCCTTGTGCGTCAGGCGCTGACCCGCGGCGACCCGGGTCGGCGCCGTGTTGGGCGCGCCTGAGGGTCGGACCTCGACCACGCCGCGCCGGACCGTCAGGGCAAAGTCGCCGGCGCGCTGGCGAAGGTTGAACTCCGTCCCGACCACCCGCACCTCGTGGTCGCCCGTGTCGATCAGGAAGGGGCGGTGCGGATCGTGCGTGACGTCGAAGGCGGCCTCGCCCTCGGCCATCTGGATCCGGCGCGCGCGGCGCTCGAACCGCACGTCCATACGCGAATTGGCGTTGAGCCAGACCTTGCTGCCGTCGGCCAGGGTCAGCTGGCGGGTCTGGCCCGCGGCCGTGGCGTAGGTCTCGATCGGCGCGGGTGGCCAACTGGCGATCCCGACGGCGACGGCGACGCTGGCCGCGAGCCCCGCGCCGGCCGCCAGCCA
>DASVNS010000345.1:0-4739 GCA_036383735.1 Phenylobacterium sp.
CCGCTTCAGCACCGTCTCGGCGCAGCCGACCATCCGCTCGTGCTCTTCCTCGGACTTCTCCGGGGCGACGATGGAGACCATCTCGACCTTGTTGAACTGGTGCTGGCGGATCATGCCGCGGGTGTCGCGGCCCGAGGCGCCGGCTTCCGAGCGGAAGCAGGGCGTCAGCGCCGTGAAGCGCAGCGGCAGCTCCTCCTCGGCGACGATCTGATCCATCACCAGGCTGGTCAGCGGCACCTCGGCGGTGGGGATCAGCCAGCGGCCGTCGGTGGTCTGGAACAGGTCGTCGGCGAACTTCGGCAGCTTGTCGGTGCCATAGGCGGCCGCGTCGTTGACCAGCAGCGGCGGGGCGACCTCCAGGTAGCCGTGCTCCTCGGTCTGCAGGTCCAGCATGAACTGGCCGATGGCTCGCTCCAGCCGCGCCAGCTGGCCCTTCAGCACCGTGAAGCGCGCGCCGCTCATCCGGCTGGCGGCCTCGAAGTCCAGCATCCCCAGGCCCTCGCCGATATCGACGTGATCCTTGGGGTTGGAGATGGCGGAGGGTTCGCCCCAGCGGCGGACCTCGACGTTGGCATGCTCATCGGCGCCGACCGGCACGTCGGGCAGCGGGATGTTCGGCAGCGAGGCCAGGACGTCGTGCAGACTCTCGCCGGCCAGGCGCTCCGTCTCGGCATGGTTGGCCAGGTCGGTCTTCAGCGCTTCGACCTCGGCCATCAGTCGCTGGGCCTCGGCCTCGTCCTTCCGGGCCTTGGCCTGGCCGATCTTCTTGGAGGCCTCGTTGCGGGCGGCCTGGGTCGACTGGCCCGCGGTCTGCGCGGCGCGCAGGCGGGTGTCGAGGTCGAGGATCTCGGCCACCTTGCCGGACGAGCCCTTCACCGCCCAGGCTCTCTCGTAAAGCTCGGGGGTTTCGCGAATGGCTCGGATGTCGTGCATGGGCGCCGCGGGGGATGAGGGAAGCGGTCTCTCTAGAGCGCGTCGGAGGGGGCGCCAAGCCATGCGCCCCCTTTGGGGGCTCAGGTGGCGACGATGTCGGTCCCCGTCGTCGCATCTTCCTTCTTCCGCCGCAGTTCGATCAGTTTCACGCAGCCGATCGACACGAAGTACAGCAGCACGATCGGCGCCGAGAGCAGCAGCTGGCTGATCGGGTCAGGCGGGGTCACGATAGCGGCCACGATCACCACGGCGAACACGGCGTAGCGCCAGCCCTTCCAGAGCATGGCCGAATTGACGATCCCGGCCAGGCCCAGCAGCGTCAGCACCACCGGCAGCTGGAAGCACAGGCCGAACGCCAGCAGCAGGGTGGTCACCAGGGTCAGGTAGTCCGAGACCTTGGGCAGCAATTCGACGGCAACCCCTGCCCCGACGATCTGCTGGTTCAGCGAGAACCACAGCACGAAGGGCAGGATGATGAAGTAGACCAGGGCCGCGCCCATGAGGAACAGCACCGGCGCCGCGACCAGGAACGGCAGGAACGCGTAGCGCTCACGCTTGTAGAGGCCCGGCGCCACAAACGCGTAGACCTGCCAGGCGAGCACCGGGAAGGTGAGCACGACGGCGCCGAAACCAGCGAGCTTCAGCTTGGTGAAGAAAAATTCCAACGGCGCGGTGAACATCAACCGCAGGTCGCCCGTGGCGACGGGCGCCGCCTTCAGGCCGATGAGGACGAACAGCAGGTCGAAGGGCCCGGCGGCATGGCCCTGCTTCGACTCCGCGTACATCGCCGCCGCCATGGCGAAGGGATGCAGCAGGAACCGGTAGATCTGCTCCGAGGCGGCAAAGCACGCCGCGAAGCCGACCACGATGGCCAGGACGCAGATGATCAGCCGTTTGCGCAGCTCGATCAGGTGGTCGAGCAACGGGGCGCGGGACGCCTCGATCTCGGCTTCGTCACGGTCGTAGCTCACGCGTCGCCCTCGACGATCTTGCTGGAGCGCTTGCGGGCCTTCGGGGTTTGGACGACCTCCGCGGCGGCCTTGGGCTTGGCGGTGGATTTCCGGGCCGCCGGCTTGGCCGCGCCATTGGCCTTTGCCACCGAAGCCCGCTTGGCGGCGGGCTTCTTCGCGGGCGCGGGCGCTTCCGAGATCTCGAGTGGCGGCGGCGGCGGCTCGGACGTGTCGTACTGGTAGCTCATCGGCGGATGCAGCTGGAGGTCCACGTCGGACATGCCCCGCTCGATGTCGCCGAAGGTGGAGTGGATTTCCTGGTGCGGGTCGGCGGCGGCGCCGAACTCGCCACGTCGCATCGCCTCGACCTCCTTGCGCAGGTCGTCCAGCTCGGATTGGCGGGCCATCTCGTCGAAGCTGGCGCGGAACTCGTTGGCCATGCCGCGCAGCTTGGCCATGAACTGACCAAAGCGACGCAGCAGGATGGGCAGATCCTTCGGCCCCACGACGATCAACGCCACGATGGCGATGACGAGGAGCTCAGACGCGCCGACTTCGGGAAGCATGGCCGTGGCCTAAACAGAAGCGCCGGCCACGATCAAGGCGGCCGGCGCGAATTGCGGTGGAGCGGCCGGCGTCAGCCGCGCGCGCTGTCCTTGTCGTCCTTCGGAAGCGGCTTGCTGGCCGTCTCCTCAGGCGTCTCTTCGCCCTTCAGGCCGTCGCGGAAGGCGCGGATGCCCTTGGCGGTGTCGCCCATGAGGCCCGAGATCTTGCCGCGGCCCCCGAAGAGGACGGCGAAGACCACCACGATCAGAAGGATGTGCCAGATGCTGAGTGCGCCCATGCGCGGAACTCTCCTTGGGCGGGGAAACGCGGCCCCGATGCCGCACGCCCGTTGTACCAAGCGGCTATATAGTCCGTCCGTCGCCGGCAAGCCAACGCGGCATACGCTCTCAGCGCGTCGGTTCCTCTTCGCCCAAGAAATCGACATGGAATTCCGGCGCCTCGCCCTCCAACGGGTCCTCGTCGGCGCCCAGGGCGTTCGGGTCCGGCACGGCGAAGTCAGCCGGAAGGTCCAGGGACAGCAGGCCCGCCGCCTTCATCTCGGCCATGCCCGGCAGGTCGGCGAGACTGGCCAGGCCATAGTGTTCGAGGAACGCATCCGTGGTGCCGAAGGTTACCGGCCGGCCCGGCGTGCGCCGGCGGCCACGCATCCTGACCATCCCCAGTTCCAGCAGCACGTCGAGCGTGCCGCGGCTGGCCTGGACGCCGCGCACGGCCTCGATTTCGGCGCGGGTGACAGGCTGGTGATAGGCGATGATCGCCAGCGTCTCCTGCGCCGCCTTGGACAGTCGGCGCGGCTCGTCGCGCTCCTCGGTCATCAGCCAGGCGAGGTCCTCGGCGGTCTGGAATCGCCAACCGCCCGCCACATTCGCCAGCACCACGCCCCGGCCCTGGTAGAAACCCGCCAGATCGGCCAGCCCGGCCGCGATGTCCGCGCCCTCGGGCAGGCGTTTGGCCAGGTCATCGAGGGTCAACGGGCCCGCCGCGGCGAACAGCAGCGCCTCGATCTCGCGCGCGGTATGGCTCATGCCGCCGCCCGGCCCGTCCGGGCGCGCAGGTAGATGTCGGCGAACGCCTCGAGTTGCCGGGCCTCGAGTGCGCCTTCCTTGACCAGTTCGAGGCTCGCCGACAGGGTCGAGGCCACGTAGGAGGCGCGGCTCGGCCCGGCCATGGGCGCGCCCATCGGCGCCACCCCGGCCAGCGGCGTCCACCGATCCAGGTCCGGCAACAGACGCCGGAGGCGATCGCGGGCGTCCTCCAGCGGATAGGCCGTCGGGACGTGGGGCGTGTAGCTGCGCTGCGCCTCCTTCTGGCGCTGGGCGATATAGGCGCTCATCAGGCCGTAGAGATCGCCTTCCAGCTGCCCGGAAGGGATGATCCGGATGGCCTCCGGGTCACCGCGGCCGAACACGTCGCGGCCCAGTTGCGGGGCGGTCATCAGCCGTTCGGCGGCGTTGCGCATCGCCTCCAGCTTGGCCAGCCGGAACGCCAGGCGCTGCGCGATCTCCTCGGCAGGCGGTTCCTCGCCCTTGGGCTGCTCGGGCTTCGGCAGCAGCAGCCGCGACTTCAGGTAGGCCAGCCAGGCGGCCATCACCAGGTAATCCGCGGCGAGGCCGAATCGGCGCCGCCGCGCCTCCTGCACGAAGGCGAGGTACTGCTCGGCCAGCTTCAGCACCGAGAGCTTCAGCAGATCGACCTTCTGGGTGCGGGCCAGCGCCAGCAGCACGTGCAGCGGGCCTTCGTAGCCGTCGATGTCGACGATCAGCGCCTCGCCATCCTCGGCGGCCTGGTCCACCGCGGCGAAATCGAGGCTGGGCTGGAAGCCGCCGCTCATGGCGCCAGCCTACCGCCGAACGCCGCCTCGAAGCGAGCACGCCCTTCCACCGGATCGAACGGCTCGGCCGCCCGGGGCCGGCGGGCCAGCGCCGCCCGCGCCCGCTGCTTCGCCCTGCCCCTCAGCCCACCCGTTCCAGCCATGACGGCCTTCATCTCGGCCATGTCGCCGTTGCAATGCAGGACGACGTCGCAGCCCGCCGCCAGCGCGTCCTGCGCCCGTTCGCGGAACCCGCCCGCCAGCGCTTTCATCGACAGGTCGTCGCTCATCAACAGGCCGTCGAAGCCGATCGCCTCACGAATGACGCAGCGGATCGCCTTCCTCGATGTCGTCGCCGGGCGCTTGCGGTCGAGGGCGGCGTAGATCACGTGCGCGGTCATCGCCATCGGCAGGTCCGAGAGGGCGCGGAACGGCGCAAAGTCGCGCCCATCCAGTTCGTCCCAGTCCGCCTCGACCAC
>DASVNS010000346.1:0-8803 GCA_036383735.1 Phenylobacterium sp.
CAGGGATCCCTGGCCACGGGACCGAGTTCCCGGCCGGGCCTTACGTGGTGCTCAACAGCTACCACTGCTCGCGCCTCAACACGAACACCGGCCGCCTGACGGCGGAGGTGTTCGAGGCGGTGTTCCGGCGCGCGCGGGAGCTGGTGGGGTAGCGTTTCCCGACACATTAGCTCGGCGAACGCAGCTGCCACGGTTGGCAGCAGGCCGTCCGTAAGCTTCCCCGCATGGAAGAGAACAACTTCACCCCCGTCAAAGGCAGCTGCCTCTGCGGGGCGGTGCGTTTCGAACTCACCGCCAAGCCGATGAGCCTGAGTTTTTGCCATTGCTCGCGTTGCCGGAAGCAGTCGGGGCTGTTCTCCGCGGTGTTGATGGTGCGGCGTGAGGATTTCCGGCTGACGGCTGGGGCGGACCAGATCCGCCGTTATAAGCCCGAAGCGCCCTTCAAGCATGTGCGAGCGTTCTGCGGGACCTGTGGATCGCCGTTGGGCGACCCGTCGGGGGAGGACGCGGTCTTCCCGGTCGCGGCCTCGGCGCTGGACGACGATCCGGGCGCACGCCCCGTGCTGCACCAGAACCTGTCGGCCAAGCCCGACTGGCTGATCATGCCCGACGACGGCGTCAAACGGATGGACCGGACCTATGGCGGTTGACGGAGCCGGCCTGTAGCTGACTGAGATAGCTCACCGCGTCCAATACCGGTAGCGCCAGACCTCCGCGAAGCCCGCCTTGCGGTAGAGCGAGCGAGCGTCGTTCCCCTCCTGGACCTGGAGGAACACCCGCTCGATACCGCGGGCCTGGATCGCGCGGCCCAGGGCGGCGAGGACCTGGCTCGCCAGGCCGCGACCACGACAGCGCGCATCGGTCCGCATGCCGTGGATGCCGGCCCATCCGTGGGCGAAGGTCACCGCGCCGACCGCCAGGGTGCGCCCGTCCTCGCGGGCCGCGGCATAGGTCGCGTCGGGCGAGCGGGTCAGGGCGGCCACGCGGCTGGCGCCGTCCTCGGGATCGAACCCCTCGCCCAGGAACACCGCGCCCCAGGCGTCGTCAGGTTGGGCCAACAGGTCGGCCGGACGGTCTCTCACCGCCGCCAACCGATCGACGTCGCCAACCTTCACCACGGTCGGGTTGGCTGCGACATAGCCGCGGGCGGCCAGCGCATCGCGAACACCCTGCAGTCCAGGCGCTTCCGCAACCCGGAAGGCGGGCGACAAGCCCGCGGTCCAGTAGGCGGCCTCGACGTCGCTGAGGGCCGAGGCGTCCAGGTCGTGCCGGAGTGGGACCGCGCTCTTGGCGCGTCCGATGACGCCGTCGTCGAGCGGAACCAGCCAGCCGCCGACCTCCTCGATCAGCGCCGGGGCGACGCCCTCAACCGTCGCGCGCTCCAGGCTCTCGATATCGGCCGGATTCAAGTTCAGCCTTTTTCCCGCATCAGCCGCGCCTTGTCCCGCTGCCAGTCCCGCGCGGCGACGGTTTCGCGCTTGTCGCGGGTGTTCTTGCCCTTGGCCAGCGACAGCTCCAGCTTCGCCAGGCCCTTGTCGGACCAGTAGAGCTTGGTCGGGATCAGGGTGCGGCCTTCACGCTGCACGGCGCCGATCAGCTTTTCGATCTCGCGCCGCTTCAGCAGCAGCTTCCGGTGACGTCGCGGCTCGTGGTTGAAGTGCGGGCCGGCCTGGGCATAGGTCGGGATGTCGGCGTTGATCAGCACGATCTCGTCGCCCTCCACCGCCGCATAGCTTTCGGCGATGTTGGCCTTGCCGTTGCGCAGGCTCTTCACCTCGGAGCCCGTCAAGGCGATGCCCGCCTCGAAACTCTGCTCGAGGAAATAGTCGAATCGGGCCCGCCGATTCTCGGCGATCACCTTGCCGGCCATCAGACCAGGCCCGCTTCCCGCATTCCGGTGAGCACCTCGGCGCGGGCGGCCTCCGAGCACGGCGTGATCGGCAGGCGCACCTCATCCGTGCAGAAGCCGAGTTGCGCCATCGCGAACTTGGCCGGCGCCGGCGACGCGTCGGAGAACAGCGCCTTGTGCAGCCGGATCAACCGGTCCTGCACGTAGGGCGTGTCCTGCCAGCGGCCGGAGAGCGCATGATCGTAGAGCTGCGCGCAGAGCTCCGGCGTGACGTTGGAGGTGACCGAGATGCAGCCGTGGCCGCCCTGGGCCACATAGCCCAGCCCGCTGTCGTCGTTGCCCGACAGCATCACCCAATCCTCGCCGCACTCCACGCGCTGCAGGCTGGCGCGGCCGAGGTCGCCCGTGGCGTCCTTGACGCCGACGATGTTCGGCAACTCGGCGAGGCGCGCGAGGGTGGGGTTGGAGATATCCACGCTGGTGCGGCCCGGCACATTGTAGACCAGGACCGGCAGTTGCACGGCGTCGTTGATCGCCCGGTAGTGGGCGTAGAGCCCCTCCTGGCTGGGTCGGTTGTAGTAGGGCGTGACCACCAGGGCGCCGTCCGCCCCCACGGTCTTGGCGTGGCGCACCAGTTCGATGGCCTCGGCCGTCGAGTTGGAGCCCGCCCCGGCGATCACCGGAACCCGCCCGCGCGCGGTCGCGACGCACAGTTCCACGACCCGGCGGTGCTCCTCGTGGCTGAGGGTCGCGGTCTCGCCGGTGGTGCCGACGGGGACCAGCCCGTGCACCCCGCCGGCGATCTGGCGCTCGACCAAGGACACGAAGGCGTCCTCATCGATGGCGCCATTGCGGAAAGGCGTCACGAGCGCCGGCAGGACGCCGTGGAAAAGAGGTTCAGGCATGTCAGCTATTTTAGGGTGTGCAAAAGACCGTGAAGATGACGCCAAGTGAGACGCCGTTCAGAATTGGGCGGACAATATGTTGCGGCGGGCTTAGGCCGCAACGTTGATTCCGTGCATTCCCCGAGTCGGGGGGAGACAGTTGGATATAAGAGTCCGTAACGCTCTGCTCGTAGGTTGCGCCGCCCTGGCGGCCACCGCGGTTGCGCATGCCCAGACCGCCGACCCGATCGGCGACCTGTTGAGCCGGCCTGAGCTGCCGGCGGCGCCCCAGCCCTATGTGCTCGCACGACAGACCGTGGCTCGCCCGCTGAGCGCGACCGACCAGATGCTGTTCGCCCAGGGTCTGGCCGCGGCCAGGCGCGGCGACGTGGGCGGCGCCAGGAACGCGATCTCCAGCCTTTCCGATCCGGTGGCCCGCAAAGTGGTCACCTGGGCGATGGTCGACGTGAGCTCGAACCTGCTGGGCTTCTATGACCTCGACGCCGCGCGGCGCGACCTCAGCGGCTTTCCGCGCGGCGTGCGCCGGCAGATGGCGGCCGAGCGGCTGCTGGAGACCGCGGGCAAGACTCCCACGCAGATCGTCGACTGGTTCGCCGGCCAGGAACCCCAGAGCGCTCCGGGCGCCATGGCGCTGGCCTCGGCCTACCGCAGCCTGGGCCGCCAGGCCGAGGCGAGCGACCTGATCCGCCGCTGGTGGCGCGACAAGAGCTTCGAGGCGGACGCCCAGCGGACCATGCTGACCCGGTTCGGCGACGTACTGACGCCCGATGACCACGTCCGCCGCGCCGACGTCCTGCTGTACGGCGCACAAGGTCCGGCGGCGCGCGACGTCGTGGCCATGCTGCCGCCGGACAAGCAGCCGGCGGCGCTGGCCCGCATCTCGCTGCGCGGCGACGTGGACACGAGCTACGCCGCCCTGTCGGCCGAAGACCAGGCGAGCCCTGGCGTGGCGTTCGAGCGGGCGGCGTTCCTGCGACGTCGTGGAGCCGACAGCGCCGCGATCGCCGCCCTCCCCGCCGCCTTCCCCGAGGCGGTCACCTCCGAGCAGGCGGAGCGCGCCTGGGACGAGCGCCATCGGCTGACGCTCTCGGCCATCCGGATCGGGGACTGGCGCGCCGCCTACCGCGCCGCGGCCAACACCGGGTTGAACAGCGGCTCGGACGCCACGGAGGCCGAATTCTATGCCGGCTGGATCGCGCTGAAGCGCCTGAACGAGCCCGCCACGGCCGCCCGTCACTTCGCCGCCATCGAACGGATCGGCTCCTCGCCGATCACCCGCGCGCGGGCCTTCTATTGGGAAGGGCGAACCGCCGAGGCGACCGGCGACCGGGCCGCAGCCGAGGCCTTCTACGCCCGGGGCGCCGAGCACATCACCACCTTCTACGGCCAGCTTTCGGCCGAGAAGCTGGGCTTGAAGCTGGTGCTGCCGGCCGATCCGCTGGCCACCGACGCCGAGCGCGCGCAGTTCGAGGGCCATGACGTGGTCCAGGCCATGCGGCTGCTCGCCGACCAGAACCAGCGCGACCTGTTCCGCGTCTTCGCGCTGCATATCGACGACATCGTGCCGAGCCGGGTCGAGGCGGCGCTGCTGATCGACGCGATCCGCGGCTACGGCGACCAGGACACCTCGATGAAGGCCGCCCGAGGCGCGGCGCAGCGGGGATTTGTGCTGGCGGACCGCGCCTATCCGTTCCGCACGCCGCCCGTGGTCGCGGGCGCGCCGGAGCCCGCCCTGGTTCTGGGCATCACCCGGCAGGAGAGCGGCTTCGATCCGGGCGTGCGCTCGGGCGCCGATGCGCGCGGGATGATGCAACTGCTGCCCTCGACGGCGGCGGTGGTCGCACGGCGGATGGGGGTGAGCTACTCGGCCTCGATGCTCTACGAGCCCGACTACAACATGCGCCTGGGCTCCAGCTTCCTGGGCCAGCTCGTGAACCAGTTCTCGGGATCCTACATCATGGCCGCAGCGGGCTACAACGCCGGGCCAGGCCGGCCGAGCCAGTGGACGGTCATGTGCGGCGACCCGCGCGCGGGCGGCCAGGACCCGCTCGACTTCATCGAGTGCATCCCGTTTTCCGAGACCCGGAACTACGTGATGCGGGTGATGGAGAACATGCAGGTCTACCGAGCCAAGCTGAATGGCGGGACGGCGCCGATCACCCTGTCGAACGACCTGCGCCGGGGCGGCTACAGCTATGCGTCGCAATCGGCGGTGGCGAGCAATCCCTAAGGGCTGTAGGGACCTGACGGCTTCCCCATTCCGGGGGAAAACACCGACCCAGACGCCGCAGATCCCTCACAACCTCTGGGCCGACCGCGACGGTCAGTCGACGACCAGGCCACGCAACATGCCGTCCAGCGTGATCTGCATCAGTTCCTCGATGTCGACCCACTCGAACTCCCGCCGCGAGATGAACAGCGCGACGACGCCATGGCAGGCCATCCACAAGGCCTGGGCCGCGCTATCGGCGGAGCCCACGCGCAGGCGACCGCTCGCGGCGATCTCCCGGACGGCGCTGCTGAACGCCGCATAGCACTGTTCGCTAAGCTCGGATGTGCGTTCGGGGGCAGGATCCGGGACGGCCTCCGTCGGGCCGTAGACCAACTGGTACGCATTGGGATGTTCCATGCCCCAGCGCATGTAGGCGTCGAGCATCATCCGCGTGCGCGCGACCGCATCGAGCGGCCGACCGGCAATCTCGGTGTTGCGCGCCAGCAGCTGGCTGAGCGTGCCCTCCACGATCTCGTGGAGGATGCACGCCTTGTCGGGGAAGTGCATGTAGAGGGCCGTCGAGGAAACGCCCACTTCGTCGGCGATCTTGCGGATCGTGGCGCCGCCGTAGCCGTCGGCCACGAAGATGCGCTCGGCAGCCTCCAGGATTTCCGCCCGGCGCAGGTGGCCGTCGCCCTTGGCCTTGCGCGTCGTCCTGCGTGGTGCGATCGCCACTGTACTCATAGCACTCCCCACCTGCATCCCTGACAGCGGACCGCAAAACCGTAGGCATGACAAGTCTTTGTCACCGGGCTTTACGGGCAGCGCCCTCTCCGCGTATGGGGCCGCCATGAGCCCGCCACAAATCGCCGCGGCGTCCGAGGTGATGCGAACCACCGGCTGGGCGGACTATGCCCTGCTGGACTCAGGGCATGGGCGCAAGCTGGAGCAGTATGGCCCCTACAAGGTGGTGCGGCCGGAACCGCAATGCCTGTGGACGCCACGGCTGCCGCAGAGCGTCTGGGATGACGCGGACGCGGTGTTCGACCCCAGCGACGAAGAGGACGCCGGCCGCTGGCGGTTCAAGGGCCAGCCGGTGGAGAGCTGGCCGTTGGGCTGGGGCGCCGCGCGGTTCCACGGCCGGTTCACGGCCTTCCGCCACCTCGCCTTCTTTCCGGAGCAGGCGGCGAACTGGGCGTGGCTGGACGGCAAGGTCCGGGCCGCCGTCGCGAGTGAAGCGGGCGAACAGACCAAGGTGCTCAACCTGTTCGGCTATACGGGCGTGGCCAGCCTTGTGATGGCGGCGGCGGGCGCCGCCGTGACCCACGTGGACGCGTCCAAGAAGGCGGTGGCCTGGGCGCGGGAGAATGCCGAGCTGTCAGGCTTCTCCGACCGCCCGATCCGCTGGATCGTCGAGGACGCCAAGAAGTACGTGCAGCGCGAGGTGCGGCGCGGATCGAAGTACGACGGCATCATCTTGGACCCCCCGAAATACGGCCGCGGGCCCGACGGCCAGGTCTGGCGGCTGTTCGAGGATCTGCCTGAGCTTGCCAGCCTATGCGCCGAACTGCTTTCGGAAAATGCCGGATTTCTGGTGCTGAACGCCTATGCGGAACGCATCTCCGGCGCGGCGCTGGCGGGCCTTCTGGCCGAGAAGCTCGAGCGGCGGAGCGGCCGGATCGAATGGGGCGAGCTGGCGCTGGAGGAACAGCGCGGCGACCGGGCCATCGGCATGAGCTTCTACGCGCGCTGGTCCTCGGGAGACGGGACGTGACCGGCCGGGCGATCAGCTCGCTGCAGAACCCGACGGTCAAGGCCGTCCGCGCCCTGCACATGCGCAAGGAACGCGACGAGACCGGACTGTTCGTGGCCGAAGGGCTGAAGAACGTCATCGAGGGCGTCGATACCGGTCATGCGCCCAGGATCCTGATGCACGGGCCGGACGCCGCGAGCCATCCGATGATGCGCAAGGCCGTGCAGGCGACGCAGGCGGCCGGGGGCGAGGTGATCGAAGTCACCCACGACATCCTGGCCAAGGTGTCGCGGCGCGAGAACCCACAGGCGGTGGTGGGCGTCTTCGCGCAGGCGTTCCAGGGCCTGGACAAGGTCGTGCCCGGCCCGGCCGGGTGCGTCGTGGCGCTGCACCGCGTGCGCGATCCCGGCAACCTCGGAACCATCGTCCGCACGGCCGACAGCGCCGGGTGTGGCGCGGTGGTGCTGGTGGGCGAGTGCTGCGACCCCTACTCCGTCGAGGCCGTGCGGGCGACCATGGGCTCGATCTTTGCCGTGCCGCTGGTCAAGGCGACGGAGGCCGAGTTCGCCGCCTGGCGAGGCGGTTGGACCGGCTCGGTGGTGGGCACCCTGCTCACCGCCGCGGTGACGCACAGCGAGGCGGCCTACGCCAAACCCACGGTCGTGCTGATGGGCAATGAGCAGCAGGGTCTGACGCCCGACATGGCGGCCCTGTGCGACGTCAACGTGAAGATCCCCATGCGCGGCCGGGCCGACAGCCTGAACCTGTCGGTGGCGACCGGCATCATGATCTACGCGGCCACCGCCTGAGGTCACGTGCCTCGCGGCTTGGCCCGCGCGGTAGGTGCGGCGGTCGCGGGGTCTTCGGGCCAGACGTGCTTGGGGTAGCGGCCGCGCATGTCGGAGCGGACGTCCTTCCACGACCCTTTCCAGAAGCCGGGCAGATCCTTGGTGGTCTGGATCGGGCGATGGCCGGGCGACAGCAGCGACATGACGATCGGCGTCCCGCCCACCGTGGGATGCTGCGCCAGGCCGAACACCTCCTGCACCCGGACATCCACGCGCGGTCCGCCCTCGGCCGCATAGTCGATGGCGAAACTGTTGCCGGTCGGCGCGGTCCAGCGCACGGGCGCCTCCGCGTCCAGCCGGCGCTGCAGGTCCCATGGGACCAGGGTGCGGAGCGCGCCGTCCAGGACGTCGGGCTTCAGCGCATTGAGCCCGCGAAGGCCGGGCAGTACGGGCGCAAGCCAGTCGTCGAGGCGGTCGAGCAGCGCTGCGTCCGACAGGTCGGGCCACTCCGGGTGGCGGGCGCGCAGGAAGGCGGCGCGTTCGCGCAGCGATCGGGCGGCGTCTCCCCAGGGCAACACCCGCACCCCCTGGCCTCTCACGCGGTCGGCAAGCGCGCGGGCGATCAGCGGCGGGTCCGGGTTCTCGTCGATCTCCTCGCGGATCATCAGGCGGCCCAGCCGGGTCAGCCGTTTGGCGCGCAGGCGCCCGCCGCCGCTTTCCTCCAGGCGTTCCTCCACCTCGAACTGCGTCCGGAAGGCCTCCAGGTCGGCCGCCTCGAGGGGCGCGGCCAGGAGAATCCGATCGCGCCGCTCGCCCCCGCCCAACTCGGCGATCGCCAGCCAGGGCTCGCGGGCCAGCACGTCGGTGGGCTCGACGAAGGCCCCGCGGCCCGTGACGAGCTGGAATTCCCCCTGCCCGCCGCGCGCCCTGGCGATCCGCTCTGGGTAGGCGAAGGCCAGCAGCAGGCCATCGGACAGCGGCTCGCCCCTTCCAGGCCGGCCCGACAGCCCCGCCCAGCGTTCGGCAAGCGCCTTGGCGTCGCGGGCGCGGGGGCTGCGGTCGCGTTCCAGGCCGTCGAGACGGTGGCGCAGGTCGGCGTCGCGGCCACCCAGGCCACGTTCGCCGATCAAGGCCGCGATCCGGGCGGCGCGAGGCGCCTGGGCGGTCTCGGCCCCCTTCAGCACCATGTGGGCCAGGCGCGGGGCGAGCGGGAATTCGGCCAGCGCGCGACCGTGCGCCGTCAGCACGCCGGCCTCGTCCAGCGCGTCCAGCCGCCGCAACAGGGCGCGCGCCTCG
>DASVNS010000347.1:0-4660 GCA_036383735.1 Phenylobacterium sp.
CTTCCTCGATGTCGTCGCCGGGCGCTTGCGGTCGAGGGCGGCGTAGATCACGTGCGCGGTCATCGCCATCGGCAGGTCCGAGAGGGCGCGGAACGGCGCAAAGTCGCGCCCATCCAGTTCGTCCCAGTCCGCCTCGACCACCGGCAGTTCCAGGTGGCTGTCGGCGCGGGCGCGGCCATGGCCCGGGATATGCTTCATCACCGGCAGGACGCCGCCCGCGATCAGGCCCTCGGCCGCCGCGCGGCCCAGCACCGCGACCTGATCGGGGCTATCCGCATAGGCTCGGTCACCGATGATCTCGTGGCCATCCGGCGCGGGAACGTCCAGCACCGGCAGGCAATCGGCGTTGATCCCCACGGCAGCCAGGTCATGCGCGATCAGCCGCGCCCCCAGCCGCACGAGCTCGCGCGCCGCCATGCCGCCGCCGGCCGGCAACTCGCCATAGGCGCGCGCCGACGGATAGGTCGGCCAATACGGAGGCTTCAGCCGCTGCACGCGCCCGCCCTCCTGGTCGACCAGGATCGGGACGTCGTCGCGGCCCACCGCGTCCCGAAGGCTGGCGGTCAGGGCGCGCACCTGGTCAGGCGTCTCGATGTTGCGCGCAAAGAGGATGAATCCCCACGGCCGGGCGTCGGCGAAGAAGGCCCTTTCATCCCGGGTCAGCATCGGGCCGGAACAGCCCAGGATGCAGGCGCTGAGGCTCACCGGACGAAGCAGCTCTTCCCGGCGGCCTGCAGCTTGGCGCAGAAGGCCTGGGCGGCGTCCCTCGAGGCGAACCCGGTCACCGCCGTGCGATAGAGCGTGGCGCCGTTCTTCTCGATCCGCTCGACGCTCTTGCTCTTTCCAGCCCCCAGGCCGGGGGCCACGGCGACTGCGTCCTTCCAGGCCTTGTCGGCGAGCGCCGTCGAGGAGACGGCGCCGATCTGCACCGCCGCGCCGCCGGCCGCCGGCTTGGCGGGCGGAGCAGCCTCGGTCTTTTGAACCGGCTTCGGCGGGGGGCTCGCGGCGGCGACCTTTGGCGTAGGCGCGGGCGCGGCCTTCTGGGTCGGGGCCGCGGAGATGGCCGGCTTGAGCGCCTGCGACGTCGCCGAAGGCGCGGCCTGCACCGGCGGCGCCTGGGTCACGATCACCTTGGGGGTGGGCATCGGCCGCGGCTGCGGCTCCTCGGGCGGCGCGGTGAAGTT
Organism: Phenylobacterium sp.; assembly: GCA_036383735.1. Lineage (GTDB taxonomy): Bacteria > Pseudomonadota > Alphaproteobacteria > Caulobacterales > Caulobacteraceae > Phenylobacterium. The sequence continues at coordinate 1,185 of DASVNS010000347.1, forward strand.
CGGCGCCGCGGTGTCGGTCGGCGCGCCCTCCTCCGAGCGATAGATCTGCAGGCCCGCCGCGGGATCCTCGGGCTGCGCCTCGACGGGGGCCGCGGACTTGATGCCGGGAACCGGCTCACCCACCGTCTGCGGCGCCTCACCCGCCTGACGCACCCCGGACTGGTAGAAGACGAAGATCGCCGCGACCAGGGCCGCCAGCACCAGGACGCTGAGGATCAGCGTGAATGGGATCGGCCGGGCGCCGCGGACAGGCTGGCGCGGATCGAAGCTCAGCGGGGCGTCGGCGGTGGGCGGCGTATAGGCGCCGCGCTCATGGTCGGACATCGCAAGGGCTCCGAGAGGCTCAAGCGGCGCGAATCGCGCACGTTCGGCGGCAGTCTATCGAAGCTCGCAAGGACTGGAGTGTGGCGGCGACCGATTTCTGTGGGCGCTAACGCCCCAACGCCTCCAGATCGGTCGTGTCCATCCCATAGCGGTGGAACAGCGCCCTCAACTCGCGCAACTCGTCGCCCGAAGCCTGGCCGGGGCGGAGTTGGATCTCGACGTTGCGGCCACGTCCCGCAGCCCGCTGGACGGCAGGAATCTTCTTCAGCCACCAGAAGAAGGCGCCCTCGTCGCCCGACGAGTGGAAGATTGGCCCGCGTACCGAAAGGTTGGTCACGGCTCAGTTCCAGACATCGAGATGGAACAGCCTGCGATGCTCCTCGATGGCGAACCGGTCGGTCATGCCGGCGACGTAGTCGCAGACCACCCTCGCCCGTCCCGCCTCGTCCCGGCCCTCGGCGCGCGAGAACCACTCGGCCGGAAGCACATCGGGCTCGGCCATGAACAGCTGGAACATCTCCGCCAGCATACGGCGGGCCTGGCTGCGGGTGCGGTTGACCTTCCAGTGGCGATACATCCGCTCCATCAGGAAGATGCGCAGCGAGCCCAGGTCCTCGACCATGTCGCGCGAGAACGACACCAGCGCGTGGCCCAGCAGACGCACGTCCTCGGGCGACCCGACCTTTCCCGCTTCCGCCCGCCGCCCCGTCTCGACGATGACGTCGTCGACCATCGCCCCGATCATCCGGCGCACGGCCTCCAGGCGCAGGATGCCCGGTTCGCACTCCGGATAGGCGGCGCGCGCGCTGACCACATGCGGCCCGATCAGCGGCACCTCGGTGAGTTCGTCGAGGTTGAACAGGCCGGCCAGGACCCCGTCGTCCACGTCGTGGTTGTTGTAGGCGATGTCGTCGGCCAGAGCCGCGACCTGGGCCTCCGCCGAGGCCCAGGTGTCCAGCCGCAAGCCGTACTGGGCGTCGAACTCCGAGATGGCGCTCCACGAGGGCTTGCTGAGCTGGTCGATCACCGGGCCGTTGTGCTTGATGACCCCTTCGAGAGTTTCCCAGCAGAGGTTCAGGCCGTCGAAACGGGGATAGCGCCGCTCCAGCTTGGTCATTACCCGGAACGTCTGCACGTTGTGATCGAAGCCGCCGAAGCTCTGCATCTGGATCTGCAGCTCGTCCTCGCCCGCATGGCCGAACGGCGGGTGCCCCAGGTCGTGGGCCAGCGCGATGGTCTCGGCCAGGTCCGCGTCCAGGCCCATCGCCGTCGCCAGCGAACGGGCGATCTGCGCCACCTCCAGGCTATGGGTCAGGCGGGTCCGGAAATGGTCGCCCTCGTGCGCCACGAAGACCTGGGTCTTCTCCTTCAGGCGACGAAAGGCGGTCGAATGGATGATCCGGTCGCGGTCGCGGGCGAAATCCGTGCGGGTTCGGCTGTGGGCTTCCGGAACCTTGCGGCCGCGGGACGTAGCCGGGTTCTCCGCGAACCGGGTGCGGGAAGGGATAGATGACGCCATCGAACCATTCTATTCAGGGCCCCTTGGTCGAGGCCACCCGTGCCCTCATATAGTCCAGGGCAGGCATTCGTCTAACAGAGCATGACCAGAACCGACGTCACCCTCTCTTCCGCCGCGGCGGACCGCATCCGGGCCATCGGCGCCAAGGAAGGCCGGCCCGTGATGTTGCGGGTGGCCGTCGAGGGCGGCGGCTGTTCGGGCTTCCAGTACCAGTTCGACCTGGTCGACGCCGCCCAGGACGACGACCTGCGGATCGAGCGCGATGGCGCAGCCGCCCTCGTGGACGTCATTTCCCTGGCCCTGCTGAAGGGCTCGGAAATCGATTTCGTCGATGAACTCGCCGGCGCCGAGTTCCGGGTGCGCAACCCGAACGCCAAGTCCAGCTGCGGCTGCGGGGTCAGCTTCTCGATCTAACGCCCGGATTCGGTCGGCTTCCCTGGCGGCTTCGAAGGGATCTCGCGGATCGTCACGTCGGGCGACGGGCGGAACAGCTCCGGCTGGTCCGGCAGTCCTCGCCGATATTCGTCGTACCGCACGACGTAGGCGGGCCGGTCGTCGCGCACATAGGTGATCATGAACGGCTCACCGGTGCGGTCGTCCATCAGGATCGCCAGGCTGTGCGTCCCGACCACATAGGTGTGGATCGCGGCCTCGACGGCGCCCCATCGCAGCGTCTTCTGCGCCACCGCCGCGCGGGCGGCGACGAACTCGGTCTCACAGCCAAACTCCAAGGCCATGAATTCGGCAGGAGCCCCCACCGGCAGCACCGGCGCCCGCACCTCGAGGACAGGGTCCTTGTCGACGGCATGGCCGCCTGCGCCGCTTGCGAGGTCGATCATCCACAGGTCGGGCTCGGCGATGATCACCAGGGCCTGGCGGGTCATCGGCTCTTTCGGATCTTGCAGGCTCGCCGAGACCGCGGGCTGCTCGACACTGCGAAGGAACCGGCTGCCCTGACGCCACATGCGCCTGGGCTGCGCCCTCTGGTCCACGGCCTGGAGCCCGGGCGTGACGTCGCGGACGGTCATGCTGACCAGCGATTGCGGCCGACAGGGCGGCACGGCGGGAAGCGCCGGCTTCGGCGGGGTGACGTTGGGCTTCACCGCCTGCGCCTGTGCCGCGCCGGCGACGAGAGCGATGAGGATTGCCAGGAAGTTCGAGCGCGCCATGGCTCACATCCGGGCCATGACCCGGCTGAGCGGTCAAGCCGTGCGTATCGTTTCGACCGCTGGCGAGCAAAGGCGTTGAGCGCGACGCAGGGCGCCACTAGCTTCCCCCGACTTTCGCCGGAGCCCTCGATGCGCATCGCCACCTGGAACGTGAACTCGGTCAACGCGCGGATCGAGACGGTCGTCCGCTGGTTCGAGGAGGCTCGCCCTGACGTGGCGTGCCTCCAGGAAATCAAGTGCGTGGACGAGAAGTTTCCCACCGAAGCCTTTGAACGACTTGGCTATAACGTCGCCGTACACGGCCAGAAGAGCTACAATGGCGTCGCCCTCCTGTCGAAGACCGCGCTGGAGGATGTGCGCAAGGGCCTGCCCGGCGACGGCGCGGACGAACAGGCCCGCTACATCGAGGCGGTGGTGTCCGGGCCAGAGCCCGTGCGCGTGGCGTCCATCTATCTGCCGAACGG
>DASVNS010000348.1:0-15672 GCA_036383735.1 Phenylobacterium sp.
TTCGCTGCGCGCGGCGGCGGGTCCCCCTCCCGCCGCTTCGCGGGGGAGGTAAGGCGAACGATGCGATCATCCCTTGTCCGCCTTGGTTTCCGAAAGCACCCAGGTGTCCTTTGAGCCGCCGCCCTGGCTGGAGTTCACCACCAGCGAGCCCTTGCGCAGAGCCACGCGGGTGAGGGCTCCCGGCGTCACCACGATCTTCTCGCCGGACAGGATGAACGGCCGCAAGTCCACGTGCCGCGGTTCGACCGCATGGTCGATCAGGCAGGGCGCGGTGGAGAGCTGGATCGTCGGCTGGGCGATGTAGTTGCCGGGGTCGGCCCGCAGGGCGTCGGCGAACTCGTCCTGCTGCGCCTTGGTGGAATGCGGCCCCACCAGCATGCCGTAGCCGCCCGAGGCCCCCACCGCCTTGACCACCAGCTTGTCCAGGTTGGCCAGGACGTGGCTGAGCTGGGCGGGCTCCCGGCACAGATAGGTCTCGATGTTGGGGAGGATGGCGTCCTCGCCCAGGTAGTAGCGGATGATCTCCGGGACGTAGGCGTACACGGCCTTGTCGTCCGCCACGCCGGTGCCGGGGGCGTTGCAGATCACCACGTTGCCGGCCCGATACGCGTTGAACAGTCCCGCCGAGCCCAGGGCCGAGTCCCGCCGGAAGGTGAGGGGGTCGATGAAGTCGTCGTCCACCCGGCGATAGATCACGTCGATCCGCCGCAGGCCGGTGGTGGTGCGCATGTAGACCATATTGTCATGCACCACGAGGTCGCGGCCCTCGACCAGCGGCACGCCCATCAGCCGCGCCAGGTAGGCGTGCTCGTAGTAGGCGGAGTTGTAGACGCCGGGCGTCAGCACCACGACCTGAGGGTTCGGCCGCCAGTCCGCCGCCATGCCCTTCAGCGTGGTCAGCAGCAGGTCCGGATAGCGATCGATCGAGCGCACGCCGGCGCCGCGGAACGTGCCGGGGAACACCCGACGCGAAGCTTCGCGGTTGGCCAGCATGTACGACACCCCGGAGGGGACGCGCAGGTTATCCTCCAGCACGGCGAACTCGCCGTTGGGCTGACGGATCAGGTCCGATCCGCAGACGTTCGCATAGGCTTTGTGCGGAACGTAGAGGTTGTGCATCTCGCGGCGGTACGAAGGGGCCTGAAGCACCAGCTCGCGCGGCACCACTCCGTCCATCAGGATCTGCTGTTCCGAATAGATATCGGCCAGGAACATGTTCAGCGCGCGTAGGCGCTGGGTCAGGCCGGCTTCGATCCGGGCCCATTCGGCGGCCGCGATGATGCGGGGCAGGATGTCGCTGGGGATGATCCGCTCGGTCGAGCTCTCGGCGCCGTAGACTGTGAAGGTGATCCCCTGGAGCAGGAAGAACCGCTCCTGGGTCCGCTGTCGTTCGGCCAGCTCTTCGGTCGACAGCGTCGCGAGACGGGCATCGAGGGCGGCGTAGTGGGGCCGCACCTGTCCGCCCGGGGTCAGCATCTCGTCATAGGGGCTCGCCTGACCTGAAAGGTCCGGCGCTCCGAGGTCCGGGGCCGTTTCGTCCCGCATGACGCCCACGATGGATTCCACGCTTTCCCGCCGCTCCGGATCCTAAACCTGTAGGACGCTTACGACCCCGCCGGAAGCCGGATGCGCAAATTCGTGGCGTGAAGCCTGCCCTATGCACAGGCGCCTAGGAATTGGGCGCCGGTTCCATCCGTGCTCCGGATGACAGGGGAGGGTCTCGCCGCTACACCGGTGCGCAAGGGGCGCGCGCACAAGGATTCGAGCTTGGGTCGACTGCTATATGCCGTCGCCGCCTCGGCGGCCCTCTGTACGCCCGGCCTTGCGGTGGCCGCCGAGCCCAAGGCGGTGGTCCAGGGCGACATGGACCCCGAGCTTCGGACGACCATCCAACGGGTGATCGGGGAGAGCGACCGCCCGATCGAGAATCGCTTCGAAGCCCGTCGCCGCGCCCGCGCCGCCGCCGAGGATGCGATCGCGGTCCTGCGCTCCGAAGGGTACTACGGCTATCAGGTTGAGCCCGACGTCAGTGAGGCCGAGCCGCCGCGACCGCTGGTGCAGATCGCGCCCGGCCAACGCTTCACGATCGGGCCGCCGGCGCTGGAGTGGCAAGGGACGCCGCCGGACCCTGCCTCGGAAGCTGCCGCTCGCAAGGCAATGGCGCTCCGTCCCGGCGCACCTGGCCGGGCGGTGGAGGTGATCGCCGCGGAGGGCCGCGTCGTGGCCACCATCCAGAAGCGGGGCTACGCCGACGCGGCCGCCGCGCCGCGCGAGGTCGTCGTCGACCACGCCGACCATACGGTCCGGCCGACGTACCGGATCGTGGCGGGCGCCCTGGTGCGGCTGGATGGTCTGGATGTGACGCCCGGGGGGCGGACCAATCCCGCCTGGCTGCAACGTCTTGCCCCCTGGAAGGCGGGCGACGCCTATGACCCCGACGATGTGGCCGAACTGGAACGGCGGCTTCTGGACACCAGCGCCTACGATTCCGTCACCGTCGCGTTGGCCCCGCCTGAAAAGGCGACGGCCGACGGGCTGCGGCCGGTGGTGATAAGCCTGTCCGAGCGCAAGCCGCGCACCATCGAAGCGGGCGCCAGCTACGCCACCACGGACGGCATCGGCGTCAATGCGCGCTGGACCCACTACAACCGACTGCACCGCGGCGACACCATCGCGGCCTTTGGGCAGGTGTCGGACCGCGACACCCGGGCCGGCGGCGAGCTCTCGCTGCCCCACTGGCGGCGTCCCCAGCAGACGCTGAAGGTCGGCGGCTCGGCCTACGACGAGCAGACCGACGCCTACGACGAGGTCGGCCTCGAGGCCCATGCCGACGTCACCCGCCGCTATGGGAAAACGTCGTACGTCACGGTGGGAGGCTCTGCCACCGCCAGCCGTTCCGACGAGCTCAAGGCCGGCTCGCTCACGACGCTCGGTCGCGACCTGATCACGATCTCCGCATTGGGCGACGTCCTGCTGGACCGCTCGAACGACCCGCTGAACCCGACGCAGGGCTGGCGCCTCAGCACCCGTCTCGAACCCACGATGATCCTGGGCGACACCAACCTGCCGTACCTGCGCGCGGTCGCCCAGGGCGCCTATTATCTGCCGCTCGACAAACAGGCCCGCACGGTGGTCGCGGGACGCCTCCGCCTGGGCCGCATCCTCAACGGGACGGTGGACCAGATCCCGGCGTCACAGCGGTTCTACGCGGGCGGCGGCGGCTCGGTGCGCGGTTTTCCGTACCAGGGGGTCGGCCCCCGGCTCGAAGACGACACGCCGCGCGGCGGGGTCTTCCTGTTCGAGTCCTCGCTGGAGGTGCGCCGCGACCTCACCGCCAAGTGGGGCATGGCCGCGTTCGTGGATGCCGGCGCCGTGGGCTCCAGCGGCCCCATCGACTTCCAGGACCTGGCCGTCGGCGCGGGCATCGGCGTGCGCTATAACCTGGGTTTCGCGCCGATCCGCATCGACGTCGCCACGCCGGTCACCCGCCGCAGAGGCGAGCAGCCGATCCAGGTCTACCTCAGCATCGGGCAAAGCTTTTGAGCACGCCTGACGACATCGCGCCGGACGGCGAAACGACCATCCCCGAGGTGCTCAGGCGCCCCGCCTTGCCGAAGGCGATCACCGCCGTCGCGGTCAGCCTGCTTCTCCTGCTGATCGGCGCCTTGGCGATCGGACGCTACGGCGTGCTCATCCCGCAAGTCCGGCTGCTGATCGAGGCGCGGACGGACGGCCTCAAGCTGGGCCGCGTAGGCCGGTTGAAGATCGAAGGCCTGACCGGCGACATCTGGCGCGACGCCCGCGTGCGGCGGCTCACGATCCGCGATGAGAAGGGCGTCTGGCTGGAAGCCAATAATGTCCATCTCACATGGCGTTATCTGGAACTTCTCAGGCGGCGGTTCGACGCCGACCTGATCGAGGCCCAGAATATCCGGGTGATCCGGCGCCCCACGTTAGAACCCAAGGGCAAGGACCGCGGCCTGCCGGTCTCGTTCCACATCGACAGGGCCGTCGCGCGCCTGATGCTGGAGCCGGCGTTCAGCAACACCCGGGGCGTCTACGACCTCGCCTTCAACCTGCACGTCGAGCGCAAAGGCGGGCGCAGCGGCAGGCTGGCCGCGGCCAGCGTTCTGCATCCGGGCGACCGGCTAGACCTGGATTTCGCGCTCGGCCAGGGCGGCGGCCCCATGCGCCTGGTCGCCGATGCGGTCGAGGCCAAGGGCGGCGCGCTGGCGGGTGCGGCGGGCCTGGCGCCGGATCAGCCGTTCAAGCTCATCGTGCGCGCCGGCGGCACGGTCTCCGAGGGTCGGTTCTCCGCCACGGCGACCTCGGGGAGCCTGACTCCGCTCTATGCACGAGGCGCCTGGACGCCACAGGGAGGGCAGGCAGGGGGACGGCTGCTGCTGGCCGGCTCGTCGCTGACGGCGCCCTATGCCGAGCGCTTCGGGCGGGACGTCCTGTTCGGGATCGCCGGGCGGAAGGCGCGGGAAGGGGCCTATGCGCTGGACGCGCGGCTGCGTTCCGATGCTGTGACCGTGCGCACGTGGGGTGAGGGCGACCTGGGCAAGCGGGCGCTTGGTCCACGGGGCCTGCGCCTGGACGCTCAGGCCGCCTCCCTGTCGCGCATCGTCGGCGGGGGTCCGAAGCTGGGCGCCACGCGGCTGGTGGGCGTCGCCACCGGCGAGGCCTCGGCCTGGGGGTTCGAGGGATCGTTCGACACGGCCGATGTCGCCCTGGGCGGCTACGGCCTCGCGCGGATAGCCGGTCCGCTGGAACTGCGGCGCAGCAAGGCGGGCTTCGCTCTCAACGCCAAGGTGGTCGGCGCCGGGGGACGGGGCGAAGGCTTCGCAGCCGCGCTGTTGGGCGGCGCGCCCAGCGCCACGCTGGAGGGCGAGCGGCTGGTCAACGGCCAGCTTCTGCTGCGGCGCCTCGATGTCGCCGGCCATGGCCTCAAGGTGCAGGCCAGCGGGGGACGAAGCCTGCTGGGCGCGGTCTCCTTCAAGGGCCAGGCCGACGTGTCCAACCTGCGGGAGGCGCGACTGGGCGCCGACGGCGCCGCGACGATCGACGTCCAGGCGTCGCAGGCCCGCGCCGCTGCGCCCTGGACCGTCACCCTGGACGCGCGGGGGGATCGCTTCGCCGTCGGCCTGGCCGAGCTGGACCGCTTGCTGGGCGGCAAGCCACGCCTGCAGGTCCAGGCCAACTGGCAGGCCGGCCGGTTGTCGGTGGCCAAGGCGAACCTCGACGGCGCCTCACTCGACGCCAACGCCGCCGGGGTGATGGAGGCGGACCGAACGCTGGCGTTCAAGGCCGATTGGAGCGCCACCGGCCCGGTGCGGGCGGGGCCGGTCGAGATCACCGGACGCATCGAGGGGACGGGCGGCGTCACCGGAGCCCTGGTGTCCCCGCGCCTCGACCTGGTGGCCGACATCGAACAGCTGGACGTGCCGCGCCTGCCCCTGAAGGATGCGAAGCTCGCGCTTACCTTCCAGCGCCAGGCGGACGGCTCGAACGGTGTGGTCGCGCTTAGCGCCGCCAGTGGCTATGGCCCGGCGACCGCCCGGTCGAACTTCAGGTTTCCGACTGGAGGCATTGATCTGACGGACCTCTTGCTGGACGCGGGCGGGATCAAGGCGGCGGGCTCGCTGTCGCTGCGGCGGAGCAGCCCCTCGGCGGCCGACCTTACCCTCGACATCGGACACGGGGCTCTGCTGGACGCCGGCCGTGTTGTCGGAACCGCCAAGGTGGACGATGCCGCCGGCGGTGCGCGCGCGGTCCTGGACCTGCGCGCCGATGCGGTCCGTCCGGCCGGCTCGGCGATCACGATCAGCAGCGCGCGGCTGGCGGCGACCGGCCCGTTGGCCCGCTTGCCGTTCACAGCCAGCGCTCGCGGCGCCTCGGGCCAGGGGCCCTGGACCCTGAACGGGCGAGGCGTCCTGAACGACGCCGATCCGGGCTATCTCCTGGCGTTCGACGGCAAGGGCGCGCTGGGCAAGCGCGACCTGCACACCACCGAGACCGCCCAACTGCGCTTCGGCGGGCCCGAGCAGAGCGCCAGGTTGCGGCTCGCCGGGTCGGACGGCGGGCGGCTGGACCTGGATGGAACCCTTCGAGGCGAGGCCGCCGACATAACTGCGCGGGTGCAGGCGATGGGCCTGAACCTGTTCAACCCCGATCTCGATGGTCGCATCGATGCGACCCTGGCGGTGCAGGGGCAGGGAGAGCGCCTGCAAGGGACCCTGGACGCGCAACTCGACGGCGCGCGCGGCAAGGGCACGCCCGCCGTCCAGGGCATGGATGGGACACTGAAAGCCCGGCTGGGCGACTCCACCCTGACCCTGGACCTCACCACGCTGAACGACCAGGGCCTCAAGGCGAACGCCAATTTCGTCCTGCCCGCCGAGGCCTCCGCCAAGCCGTTCCGCATCGCCGTCGCCCGCCAGCAGCCGATGCACGGCCGCTTCTTCGCCGAGGGCGAGGTGCGCCCGCTGTGGGAACTGCTGGTGGGCGGCGAGCGGGCCTTGGCCGGCTTCGTTCGCACCGAGGGCACGGTCTCCGGCACCCTGGCGGATCCCCGCGCATCCGGCCAGGTTTCCGTCGAGCGCGGCCGGTTCGATGACGGCGGCACGGGCCTGTCCCTGCGCGACGTCGCCCTGAAGGCGGCCTTCACCGAGGATGCCGTCAACGTCACCGAGGCGCGGGGCGTCGATGGTCACGGCGGACAGTTGAGCGGGCAGGGACGGGTCAGCCTGCTGCGCGAAGGCGCGTCCAGCTTCCGCCTGGACCTCAAGGGCTTTCGCCTGATCGACAACGAAATCGCCACCGCCTCGGCGACCGGCCAGGCCACCCTCAACCGCACCGCCGACGGCAAGGTCAAGCTGGCCGGCGATCTCACCATCGACCGCGCCGATGTCGCCGCCGATCCGCCCACTCCCTCCGGCGTGGTGGCCATGGACGTGAAGGAGATCAACCGGCCGGACGACCTGCCGGCCGCGCTCCCGCCCCGCCTGCGGCGCGGCGACGGCTGGGCCATGGACGTGAAGCTGCACGCGCCGCGCCGGGTGTTCCTGCGCGGGCGGGGCCTGGATGTGGAGCTGTCCCTGGATGCCCACGTCGGCGGCACCACCACCAGCCCCGACCTCACCGGCACGGCCCGCGTCGTGCGGGGTGACTATGACTTCGCCGGCAAGCGTTTCGAGTTCGACGACCGGGGGGTGGTCTATCTGTCCAGCCGGCCGGCCAATATCCGCCTGCAGCTCGACGCCGTGCGCGAGGATCCGTCGCTGACCGTCACCGTCCGCATCCGCGGCACGGCGGAGCGGCCCGAGATCACCCTGGTCTCCTCGCCCAGCCTGCCCAACGACGAGGTGCTGTCGAAGGTGCTCTTCGAGCGTTCGGCCTCGCAGCTGTCGCCGGTGGAGGCCGCGCAGCTCGCCTCGGCGCTCTCGGCGCTGGCGGGCGGCGGGGGCTTCGACGTGATCGGAAACCTGCGGAATTTCGCCGGTCTCGATCGGCTGGCCTTCGGGGGCGGCGACCAGTCGGGCGTGACAGTATCCGGGGGCAAGTACCTGACGGAGGACGTTTATTTCGAACTTACCGGCGGTGGCCGCGAAGGACCCTCTGCCCAGGTCGAGTGGCGGATCCGCAAGAACCTGTCGATCCTCTCGCGCCTGGCCAGCCAGAGCGCCGGCCCCGGCACCGGCAACCGCGTCGCGGTGCGCTGGCGAAAGGATTATTGAGGAGGGGTCGCTCGGCTTCCCCCGCTTATCGACGCGCAGAGCTGCCGCTCAAGCCGCCGTACGTCCGCCGAGTCGCGCGTAGGCCTGGCTGCCGCGATGGAACACCCTGTCGCCCGGCAGCACGGCGTCGATGGGGATGTCCTTCTGGGTCGCGAGGCCGGCGTAGAGCGCGCCGAAGTCGGCCAAGGTCGCCTCCAGCAGCGCCTGCAGGGACGGGATCACGAAATAGACCTGCTGGAAATCGTCGATCCGATAGGGCGTGCGCATGGTCCGCGCGAGGTCGAAGCCCAGCCGTTTCGGCGAAGGGTCGTCGAGCGCGAAGATCGATTCCGCGCGGCTGGAGACGATACCGGCGCCGTAGATCCGCAGGCCGGCCGGCGTCTCCAAGAGCCCGAACTCCACGGTGTACCAATAGAGGCGCGCCAGGTTGTGCAGGCGCCCCATGTCCAGCGCCCGAAGGCCGCCCTGGCCGTAGGCCTGCATGTAGTCGGCGAAGGTGGGATCGGTCAGCATCGGCACATGGCCGAACACGTCGTGGAACACGTCGGGTTCTTGCAGATAATCAAGCTGTTCCGGGCGGCGGATAAAGTTCCCGGCGGGGAATCGGCGGTTCGCCAGATGGTCGAAGAACACCGCGTCCGGAACCAGGCCCGGAACGGCGACCACCGTCCAGCCGGTTAGCGGTTTGAGGTCTTCATTGATCCTGCCGAACTCAGGAATCCCCGTGCGGTGCAGGTCCAGCGCGTCTAGGCCCCTCAGGAAGGGATCGCAGGCGCGGCCTGGCAACAGGGCGCTTTGGCGCTCGTAGAGGGTGATCCAGACGTCATGCTCCGCCGGGGCGTAGCTGTCCCAGCCCTGGTCGATGGTCCAGTCGGTCCGCGCTCCCGGCGGCGGCGTGAGGCTGAGGGTTTCGTCCGCCATGCCTGGCAGAATGGAGCGGCCGTGCCGCAAGTTCCCGCCTCATTCTTGGCCGGCGAGGGCCTGTGCCGAAACAAATTTGCGTGGCGCCGTGGCTTCCCGCATAGATTGTGTCGGGCTGGTGCGTTCGGTGTTCGTTTCGCGAGGGGGATGCATGCGTCTCGGGGTGTTGGGGCTGGCTGTGGCCGCCTTCTGTGCGGCGTCGCCGGCGCTCGCGGCCAACTGCAGCCTCGACGAGGCGGACCTGCCCGGGCGGGTGGCGACCTGTGAGCGGATCATCGCCGCGCCCGGGGTCACCGACGACACCGCCGCCCAGGCCCGCGTCATCCTGGCCGACGCCTATGGCGCTGCGGGCAAGCTGGAAACCGCCTTGGCTCAGGCCGAAATCGCGGTGAAGCTTGCGCCGAAGCAGCCGGTGGCGCTGGTCACGCGCGGACAGGTGCTGGCGCTGATGGGCCGCGTCGATGCGGCCCTGTCCGACTACGACGCCGCGGTGGGCCTTGATCCGACCGCCGGGGCGGCGCGCATCCGCCGCGGCCTGATCCGCTACGATCGGGGAGACTACGAGGGCGCTCGACGTGACTTCACTGTCGCGCTGGACGCCGATGCGGATGATGCCGCGGTCTATGTGGCTCGGGCGCGCGCGATCTACGTGCTGGGTGACTCCGACTCGGCGCTGGATGACATGCGCAAGGCGGAACGGCTGGAGAAATTCACTGCGCAAAACCTCGCCTTCAAAGGCGCGATCCTGCAGAGTCTGGGCCGTTATCCCGAGGCGCTCTCCGCCTACAACGCCGCTCTGAAGTTCGAACCGAGGAACGCTCCTGTCCTGGCGGTCAAAGGCCGTGTCCTGTTCGGCATGGGCCTGGAGCAGGAAGGGGAGACCGCGTTCCGCGCCGCGCAGCGCGCCGAGCCCGACAATGAGGCCGGCTACCTCGGCCTGGCCGAGGTCCAGCTGGCCCGGGGCTCCGCGGAACTGGCGAAAGCCACCTACGAGGCGCTGCTGAAGCGCCAGCCTGCTCATGCCGAAGCGCGAGAGGGTCTGGCCGACGCGCTGCTCGCATTGGGCCACCCAGACGAGGCGATCGCCATCCTGGATGCGCTGGTCAAGGCCGCGCCGGCAGAGGCCGGCCCCTATGTGGTTCGCGGCCGGGCCTGGGCGGCAAAGACCGACGAAACGCGAGCCCTGGCCGACTACGACAAGGCGCTGGCGCTGGCGCCGCAGTCGATCGAGGCGCTCTACGCCCGTGGCGTTCTGCAAGCGCAGGCCAAGCACGATGCGGCGGCGCTCAAGGACTTCGACGCCCTGCTCAAGCTGGACGAGACGGATGCCGCCGGCCTCTGGTGGCGGGCCCGTGTGAGGCTCGCCCTGGGGGATGCGGCGGGCGCCAAAGCCGATCGCGACGCCGCCCAAAAGCTGGCGCCCGACCTCATCGCCGAGATGGACAAATCCACCGGAGCCTAGCCGGTCTCTGCTCTACCGGGCGCTCCGGTCTGAGCGGTCTTAGTGACCGATCCCGGACCGCAGGCGGTAGTGGCCTTCCTTGAAGGTGTCGAAGATCAGCGCGGCCTGTGGATGCCCCACAGGCTGGCCGGTCTCGTCGACCTCCAGGTTCTGCTCCGAGACATAGGCCACGTAGGAGCTGTCGTCGTTCTCCGCCAGCAGGTGGTAGAACGGCTGGTCCTTGTGCGGCCGGATATGCTCCGGAATCGAAAGCCAGTACTCCTCGGTGTTCGAGAAGATGGGATCGACGTCGAAGATCACGCCACGGAACGGGTAGACGCGGTGACGGACGACTTGGCCGATCGTGAATTTGGCGAGTCGCGTGCTCATGCCCCCGAATCTAAGCCTTCTCTCCTGACTGGAAGGTGAACGTAGCGTCTGAAAGCCGTCATTCAACCGTCGTGATCTTCCTGGCGCCTCTCTCGCTTGCTACAGTCGCCTCGAAATGAGGCGCGCACGGGGGGTGTGCGCCTGCGCAGGACGGAATGATGTCCATGAGAGAGGCGCCGCGTGCGCCGGGGCCTCCGATGGGCGGCCGCGGAAGGTCTATGGCCGATCCGCCCTGCTATGCGGCCCTCGACCTGGGCACCAACAATTGCCGTCTCCTGATCGCGACGCCGACGCCCGGCGGGGGCTTCCGCGTTATCGAGGCCTATTCGCGCATCGTGCGCCTGGGCGAAGGCCTTGGCCAAAGCGGTCGTCTTTCCGAGCACGCCATGAGCCGCGCCATGGCGGCGCTGAAGGTCAGTGGCGAGAAGGTGCGTCGCCGGCGGGTGGTGAAGTTCCGCGCCATCGCCACCCAGGCCTGTCGCATCGCCCAGAACGGCCAGGCGTTCGTCGATCGGGTCGCGCACGAGACCGGCGTGAAGCTGCAGATCATCACACCGCAGGAAGAAGCGCGACTATCGGTCGCTGGCTGCCTGAACCTGCTGGACGACGGGCATGAAGCGGCCCTGGTGGTGGACGTGGGCGGCGGCTCTACGGAACTGTCCTGGGTGGACCTGCAGGCGCCGCGCAACGGCGGCCCACCGCCGGTTCGGGCCTGGTTGTCCGTGCCGATTGGGGTCGTGACCCTGGCTGAGCGCTTCCCAGAGGGCGCCATCGCCACCGAGGGGTGGTTCCGCCAGATGGTGGATCATATGAAGGCCGAGATCGCCGCATTCCGCCGCGCCGATCCGCTCAAATCGATCTTCGAGGCCGACCGTGCGCACCTGATCGGCACGTCCGGCGCGATCACCAGCCTGGCGGGGATGCACCTGCGCCTGCCGCGCTACGACCGCAGCCGCGTTGACGGCATCTGGATGACCCGCGCCGACTGCGAGGCGGCGGCCGGCGACCTGCTGGCCCTGAACACGACCGAGCGGGCCGCCCAGCCCTGCATCGGGCCCGACCGCGCCGACCTGGTGCTGGCCGGCGCTGCGATCCTGCAGGCGGTGCAGGAGGAATGGCCGTGCAACCGCGTCCGGGTGGCCGACCGTGGTCTGCGCGAAGGGATCCTGCTCTCGCTGATGTCCGAGCGCGGGTCGTCGCGACGACGCAAGCGCCGGCGCGGACGAGGTGGTACGAAGGCCGCCGCATGACCGAAGAGCCCCCGCGCAAACGTATGGTGAAGCTGCCGACCGGCGGCCAGGAAGGTGGTCGCGGCAAGCCCGCGCGCCTCAAGACCGCAAAACAGCGCACCCCCTCCCAGCAGGCGTGGCTGGAACGCCAGGTCAACGACCCGTTCTCCGCGAAGGCGCGCGCGCTGGGCTATCGCAGCCGCGCCGCCTTCAAGATCACCGAGATCGACGACCGCTTCCACTTCCTGAAGCCGGGCGCGCGCGTCGTCGACCTGGGCCTGGCGCCCGGCGGCTGGACCCAGATGGCGATCCTGCGCGGGGTCACCCACATCGTGGGGGTGGACCTGCTGCCGGTGGATCCGCTGCCGCCGGCTCAGATCCTGCAGATGGATTTCACCGACCCCGAGTGCGGGCCGAAGCTGATCCAACTGCTGGGCGGCGCGCCCGACGTGGTGCTGTCGGACATGGCGCCGAACACCGTCGGGCACCGCGAGACCGACCACCTGCGCATCGTCGGCCTGATCGAGGCCGCCATCGACTTTGCCGTCGAGGTGCTGAAACCCGGTGGAACCTTCGTGGCCAAGGCCTTCCAGGGCGGCGGCAGTGACGAGTTGATCGCCGGCCTGAAGCGCCACTTCACCGACGTGAAGAACGTGAAGCCCAAGGCCAGCCGGCAGGATTCGTCCGAGGTGTTCCTGGTGGCGACGGGGTTCCGGGGGCGCTAGGCGGCTCTTTGCGTTCCCGCATCCAGGCTGATCATCCGGCCCAAATGCGTGTCACCCCACTTCAAAGCTCGTCATCCTCGGGCTTGCCCCGGGGATCCATGGTTCCGCCGCCACCGGTCCATGCGACGGGCCGCGTTGCGCGGCCCGTTCCCGCCGCGTCGCCGCCGAGGGATGGATCCCCGGGTCGAGCCCGAGGATGACGAGCAGCGGGGGATGCGACGAGCCGAGAGCGCGGGGCTAACCCACCGCCGGCGTCTTCGCCCCTTCCGCGACCAGCCAGTCGCGAAGCCGCTCCAGCGCCCGGCTCTCGGCTCCGGGCGCCACCAGCAACGCCAACGCGCTCTCCGAGCGTCGGAACCCTAGTGGCGCGACCAACCGCCCGCTCTCCACCTCCTGAACGCACAGCGGCCACGAGACCACGGCGGCGCCCAGGCCCGCCAAGGCCGCGTCCATGGCGAAGTGGACGTGGGCGAACGGCCGCTCGCTCGCGGGTGGAAGCTCGACGCCCGCCAACTCGGCGAAGACCGGCCAGGCCTCCGGGTGCGTGCTGGCCGCGAGGCGAGGGGCCTTCAGCACGTCGCCACCCACACGTTCGGCCAACTCCGGCGACATCACGGCGCCCAGCGCATTGCGGATGAACGGGGTGCAGTGTGGGTCCGACAGCCGGCTGGTGGGCACGATGCGCACCACGGCCTGGGCGCCGCGATGCGACGTGGCGTGGGCGGAAAGTTCGGACAGGTGCAGCCGGATCTCCGGATGCGCCGCCTGGAAGCCGGCAAGCCGGGGGATCAGCCACTTCACCGAGATCGAGGCGTTCACCGCCACGTGCAGGTCTTCGCCGCCGATCCGCACCCGGCGCACGGCGCCGGCGATCTGGTCGAAGGCCTCGGTCAGGGCCGGCAGCAGTTCCCGCCCGGCGGCCGTGAGCTCCAGCCGGTTCTTGGGACCGGCGAACAGGCGCACGCCCAGCGCGGCCTCCAACGCCTTCACCTGGCGGCTGACGGCCGAATGGGTGACGTGCAGTTCCTCTGCCGCCAGGGTCACGCGCCCCGTGCGCGCCTGCGCCTCGAACGCCCGCAACGCATTCAGGGACGGCAGGGCGCCGTTTGTGAGATTTTCGAACATTGAATACCGAATATGTCGATTTCCTCGCATCGACAATCCGGCCACTAGCTTCCCATGGAAGCCCGCACCTCCCTCGACCGGCCTCAGGCCCTGCTCGTCGGCCGCTCGGCTGCCCTCCGCCGGGTCATGTTCACCATGACCTTCGGCCCCACCGACCCCCATCAAGCCGCTCCGGAGCTCGCAATCGCATGAACGCCCCCGTCACGCCCCTTGCTCCGCAAGCCATCCAACCCCTATACGCGGACCGCAAAACGGAGAGTCCCATGGAGATCCGCGAAGGTCTCACCTTCGACGATGTTTTGCTCGAACCCGGCCCGTCGGATGTGATGCCCACCCAGGTGGATGTCTCGACCCGGTTCACGCGCGAAATCAGTCTGAATATCCCGCTCGTGTCGGCCGCCATGGACACGGTCACCGAAAGCCGGCTGGCCATCGCCATGGCCCAGGCTGGCGGCATCGGGGTCCTGCACCGGAACCTAACGGTCGAGGAACAGGCCGACCACGTCCGCGAGGTGAAGCGCTACGAGAGCGGCATGGTCATCAATCCGATGACCATCGGGCCTGAGACCACGCTGGGCGAGGTCCGCCAGATCAAGGCGCGGCGCAAGATCTCGGGCTTCCCGGTGGTCGACGCCAACGGCCGCCTCTGCGGCATCCTGACGAACCGCGACATGCGCTTCGAAGGGCGCGACGACATCCCCGCCAAGGCGCTGATGACCCACGAGGGTCTCGTCACCGTGCGCGAGGGGGTCAGCCAGGCCGAAGCCCGCGAGCTGCTGCGCCGGCACAAGATCGAGCGCCTGATCGTCGTCGACGACGACTATCGCGCGGTCGGCCTGATCACCGTCAAGGACATGGAGAAGTCCGAGGCCCACCCGCACGCTGCCAAGGACGCCCAGGGCCGGCTCCTGGTCGCGGCAGCCTCCACCGTCGGCGATGCGGGCTTCGAACGCTCGATGGCCCTGGTGGACGCCGGCGTGGACGTGGTGGTGATCGACACCGCCCACGGCCACAACGCCGAGGTCGCCAACGCCGTCCTGCGGGTGAAGCGTGAGACCAACCGCGTGCAGATCGTCGCCGGCAACATCGCCACCTATGACGGCGCGCGCGCGCTGATCGACGCGGGCGCCGATGCGGTCAAGGTCGGCATCGGCCCGGGCTCGATCTGCACCACCCGGATCGTGGCCGGGGTGGGCGTGCCCCAGTTGACGGCCATCGCCGACGCGGTGCGGGCGGCCGAGGGCACGGACGTGCCGATCGTGGCCGATGGCGGCATCAAATATTCGGGCGACCTGGCCAAGGCGCTCGCCATGGGCGCGTCCGTGGCCATGATGGGCTCGGTGTTCGCCGGGGTGGACGAAGGTCCGGGCGAGGTCTTCCTCTACCAGGGCCGGAGCTACAAGTCGTACCGCGGCATGGGCTCGGTCGGCGCCATGGGCCAGGGCTCGGCCGACCGCTACTTCCAGAAGGACGTGAAGGACGCGCTGAAGCTGGTCCCCGAGGGGATCGAGGGCCAGGTGCCGTACAAGGGCCCCATCGCCCCGATCATCCACCAGATGGTGGGCGGCCTGCGCGCCGCCATGGGCTATGTCGGGGCGCCTAACCTGGCGCTGTTCCGCGAACGGGCGCGGTTCATCCGCATCACGGGCGCCGGCCTGCGCGAGAGCCACGTCCACGACGTGATGATCACGCGGGAAGCTCCGAACTATCCTAGCGGCGTCTGAGCCCGCTCGTGGCCCTCTTCAGGTGACTTGATGCGCGACGGCGGACGCACGACGGCGGCCATTGAGGTCCTGACCGAGATCGAGACGCGGCATAAGCCCGTCCGACTCGCCATGAAGAACTGGGGCGAGAGCGCTCGCTATGCGGGGTCGAAAGACCGCGCCTTCATTTCCGGCCTGGTGCTGGACGTCCTGCGCCGCCGCCGCTCCCTGGGCTGGCGGATGGGCGATGACAGCCTGCGCGCCGCGGTCCTGGGCACGCTGCACCTGCACTGGGCCTGGCCCATCGAGCGCCTGGCGGACGCCGCCGGCGACGAGGTGCACGGGCATGGCCCGCTCACCGACGCCGAACGGCAGGCCCTGGCCGCGCCGCGCGACCTC
>DASVNS010000349.1:0-8582 GCA_036383735.1 Phenylobacterium sp.
GCCCAGGGTGGCCACGACCAGGGCCTGGGTTTCGCCGCGGGTGAACAGCGCCGAGCCGTGGGCCCGGGGCAGCACGCCCACTTCGCCGACGATCTGACGGACCTGGTCGACCTTGCGGCCGTCGATGCGGATCCCGGTGTCGAGGATGTTGCGACGGACGACGTCGGCTTCCAGTTCCTTGAACACGCCGCCCAGCTTGTCCGGCGCGATGCCGGCCGGGTTGGCGTCGGACTTGGCGAATTTCTCGCTGGCCTTGGACTTGGCGGCGGCGACGGCGTTCTGGCGTTCGCCCTTGGCCACGATCTTGTAGGCGGCGGCCAGGTCCTTGCCGATGGCCTTCTTCACCTCGGCCTTGATGGCGTCGGTGTCGTCCGGCTGGAAGTCGAAGGGCTCCTTGGCGGCGTGGTCCGCCAGCTCGATGATCGCCTGGATGACGGGCTGCATGCCGGCGTGGGCGAACATCACCCCCTTCAGCACTTCGTCCTCGGTCATTTCCTGGATCTCGGACTCGACCATCATGACCGCGTCGTCGGTGCCGGCGACCACCAGGTCCATCCGGCTTTCCTTCATCTGGTCGCTCGTGGGGTTGAGCACGTACTCGCCATCCACGAAGCCCACGCGGGCGCCGCCGATCGGGCCCATGAAGGGGGCGCCGGAGATCACCAGGGCGGCCGAGGCGGCGACCAGGGCGACGATGTCGGGATCGTTCTCGAGGTCATGCGCCAGCACCGTGGTGACGACCTGGACCTCGTTCTTGAAGCCCTTCACGAACAGCGGGCGGATCGGACGGTCGATCAGGCGGCTGGTGAGGGTTTCCTTCTGCGAGGGCGCACCCTCGCGGCGGGGGAAGCTGCCGGGGATCTTGCCCGCGGCGTAGAACTTCTCCTGGTAGTTCACGGTGAGCGGGAAGAAGTCCTGACCGGGCTTCGCGCTCTTGGCGAAGACGGCGGTCGCCAGGACCATGGTCTCGCCATAGGTGGCCAGGACGGCGCCGTCGGCCTGACGGGCCATGCGGCCGGTTTCGAGGGTGAGCGTCTTGCCGCCCCACTCGATGGTCTTGCGCTTGATATTGAACATTTCTGCTTCTTTCTCATCCCGCGGGCGTATTCCCGGCGGGGGCGGACAGGGGATCGGTCTTCCGAAATCCTCTCCAATGGCACAGGCGGTGAGGATCTCTTGTCGACCCTCGGCGTTTGTGGAGCTCACTTGCCCCGGTCGCCGCATCCATCCCCCGGCCCGTGACGGAGGAGCGGCCTCAAATAAGAAACGGACCCGGTTCCCGGGCGGGAAACGAGTCCGCTGAAGAACTAGCGGCGCAGGCCGAGCTTCTCGATGATCGCCTGATAACGAGCCACGTCGGACTTCTTCAGGTGGTCGAGGAGCGAACGGCGGGCGGAGACCAGCTTCAGCAGGCCCCGGCGCGAGTGGTTGTCCTTCTTGTGCGTCTTGAAGTGCTCGGTGAGGTTCGAAATCCGTTCGGACATGATCGCCACTTGCACTTCGGCGCTGCCCGTGTCCGCTTCGCCGCGGGCATGGGTCTTGATGACTTCGGCTTTACGTTCAACCGTGATCGACATCGGGTGTCTCCGCTCTTCAAAAGTTGAAGACGCGCGAGGGTTCGAGCCGTCCCGCACGCATCTCGCAGAGCGCCACCACCCTCTCGCCCGCCATGGCCGAAACAGTTCTTGAGCCGGGCTTGAGCCTGGCCTGCACCGCTTCCACCTGTCGGGGAACGAGAACGATCGATCGTCCCTGCTTCAATCGAAAAGCGTCTTCGTCGGTCACGGCCAGCACCGGGATGTCGTCCAGTGCGGTCTCGACCGGAAGCAGGGCCTCCGATTGGCGGGCCTTATGCCCTAAATCCTCCAGCATTTCCAGTGCGACCGCCGATTGCTCGGTGAACCGCCCCACACGCGTGCGGCGAAGCGCATCCACGTGGCCGCAGGCCCCGAGCGCCTCGGCGATGTCACGGACCAGGGCGCGGACGTAGGTCCCCTTGCCGCAGTCCACTTCCAGGGTGATGTGGTCGGCGTCGGGCGCGTCCGCCACCCGCGCGTCGAAGACGTTCACCTTGCGCGAGGCCAGCTCCACGATCTCGCCGGCGCGGGCCAGGTCGTAGGCCCGCTCGCCGTCCACCTTGATCGCGGAATAGGCCGGCGGGACCTGGTCGATCTCGCCGATGAAACGCGGCAGCACGGCCTGCACCTGGGCGATGGTCGGGCGCACGTCGGACTGGGCGATGGTCTCGCCCTCGCGGTCATAGGTCGCGGTCGTCCGGCCCCAGGCGATGGTGAAGCGGTACGACTTGTCGGCGTCCACCAGGAACGGAACGGTCTTGGTGGCCTCGCCCAGCGCGATCGGCAGGATGCCGGTGGCGAGCGGGTCCAGCGTGCCCGCATGCCCCGCCTTCTGGGCGTCGAACAGCCGGCGCACGCGGCCGACGGCGGAGGTCGAGGTCAGGTCGTAGGGCTTGTCGAGGTTGATCCAGCCCGAAATGGCCTGGCCCTTCTTGCGACGGGCCATCAGTCCTCGTCCTTCCAGGAGTCCGACGGCGTGTCGGGCGTCAGGTCCTGGCGCACGCGCGGATCGTCGAACAGGCGCGCCATGCGGGCGGCCTCGTTGAAGCTCTCGTCGTGGCGGAAGTGCACGTCGGGCGTGAACCGCATGTCGATCATGCGGCCCAGGTGTCCGCGGACGAACTTGGAGTGCTTGTTCAGCGCCTTGACCACCGCCTCTGCGTTCTCGCCGCCCAGGGGCTCGACGAACACCATGGCGTGTCGCAGGTCGGGGTTCATCCGCACCTCGGTCACCGTCACCGAGACGCCGGCCAGGATCGGGTCGTTGATCTCCTCCTCGCGGAAGATCTCGACCAGGGCGTGGCGCACCAGCTCGCCGGCGCGCAGCTGGCGCTGCGACGGGCCTTGCGGGGCCGCGCGGCCGTGGGCAGTGGGACGTTTCATGAAATTCAGCCTCGCGACCTGGCGGGCGGATCGGACGCCCAGGCAGGAAAGCGGGGGCTTCTAGGGCATCCGCCCATCCATGTCATCCCGGTTTTGGCGAGAGCCAAAGACCGGGACCCATAGACGCTGACATTGCAAACGGCTTGCGGCGGCGGCGCCAAGGCCACCGCCCTCGACGCGGCGCTTGTGGGTCCCGGCCTTCGCGTTCCGCGAAACCAGCTGCTCGGCGGCCTTGGTCGGGAGCCGCCGCCGAACCTAGCGGCCAGCTCCGGAGCGAAGCTCGTATCTCTCGACGTTCAACCCAAATGGGGAACCGCGGCCGAACACGGTCAGCTGGTCTCCGGCCTCGGCGCGGTCCAGGTCTTCCCGCGGCGCACACAGCGCGCGATCGGCAAGGAACAGCACCTCCCGCACCTCGAAGTGCGCGCATTGCTTTCCCGATTGCACCCCGGTGACCGTGAGCTCTCGGTGGCTCGGCCTCCCAATCACCGCAGTCACGAGCGCCAGGACCCCGTCTTCAACCACCCAGAGGGTCAAGAAGAACGACAACAGCGTCATCAGTGGAAGTCGGGCCCAGGTGCGATCCATGATCCAATTGCGCCGTGGGGTGCGCGCAGTATCGAGGGCGCCGCCCCTCCGGCACGCCCACGCACACCAGAGACCTGCGGGGGTCGCACAGCTCTGAGCCACCCGGATACCCGCCTCCGACGGCAAATGGACGCTGAAAATCGCCCATGCCATGAAGAACACGGCGCCCCACAGGAGCCAGACGAGACGCTTCTGCGCCGGCGTAGGCGGTGGCGGGTCTGCGTTAGAAACTTGGCCGTCAGCCACGTCAGGCCCCCGTGCGTTCCCGGAAGAACTGGATCACCCGTTGTTCTGCGGCCTTGGTCGGGCCGTCCTCCTTCAGGTGCAGGCTCAGGACCGAATGCGGCGGGATGTACGCCGGCTTGGCGTCCTCGTCCTTCAGCTCGATCTGTTCGAAGCGGTCGCCGAACTCGCGGCGGTAGGTCTCGAAGCGAGCGTCGGGGACCAGCTTGTCGCTGGTGAACCGCAAGCCCAGCACCGACAGGTCCTCGACCTCCAGCCGGCTCTTCACGCAGGCGATCTCCTCGCGCGAGATCCCGATCTCGGCCGCCCGCTGCGGATTGCCGCGCGCCAGCGGCAGGGACGGTTGCGACAGGGCCGGCGCCACCACCGAGGGGTCGGTCATCATCGCCAGGGCGAATCCGCCGGTGAAGCACATGCCCACCGCGCCGACGCCGGCGCCGCCGCACTCGGCGTGGGCCAGGCGCGAGAGCGCCCGCAGCCAGTCGGCGACCGGGCTGGAGCGGTCGCCACGCCAGACGTAGAATTCGCGCCGCATGCACAGCACGCCCACCACCGTGGCGAGGGTGTAGCCGCGGCTGACCGGCTTGCCGGGCGTGCCGAACAGGCTGGGGCAGAAGACCGTCATGCCCGCCTCGGCCACCCGATCGGCGAAGCGGATCACCAGTGGGTGCAGCCCCGGCATCTCGTGCATGACGACCACCGCCGGGCCGGAGCCACGCCGGTAGACGGGATAGGTCCGTCCGCCGTGCGTGAAGTCGAACTTGTCGTAGGCCGCCAGCGCGGTCTCATAGCCCATGGTCGTCCCCTCTCCGTTGGGGACGAGCTTAAGCCGATCAGCGCCTGAGGCGCAGCATGGAAAGATCGCCCTCGAAGCCCGAGAGCTTCCAGCGGCCGTCGGGCGCCTTGGCGAAGATCAGCAGGCAGGGGCCGTCCTTCTTGGTGACGGCGCAGACCCGGTCGTCCGGCAGTTCGCGGAGCATAGTCGAAATGCCCAGCGGCCCCGGGATCTTCATGTCGCGGCGATAGCCGTAATATTCGGCCACGCTGCGGAAGACGCTCGGCTGGACCAGGGTCTCGCCGGCGAGTTCCGCCAGGCCAGGGGCCAGGATGGCCGCCAGCCCGGCCGGCATGCGGTCGTCCTTCGAAGCCTCGGTCACCAGCCGTTGCTGGATCTCCAGCTTGAGCGCGCGGCGATCCACCAGGCTGTCGAACGCAGCGCTGTCGCCGTCGCGGATCGAGATCAGCAAGGCGTGGACGTCGCCCGCGGCGTCCAGCCGCTGCACCGTGGCGCAGGCCGAGAGCGTCAGGGCCATCAGGGCGATCACGATCGCACGCAACATCAATCCTCCATCCAAAAGCTCGGCCATGGTGGCCGCCGGAACCCGAACCGCACATGAACGGCCCAGGCGCCCGTTCGTGCCACCCACTTGGGCGCCGCCACGGCCCGATGACGGCAAGGGGCGCAGCGGGGCCACAGGCGCGTCGCCGAGGCAAGCCTTGCTTGGCCGATGCGGAGAGATAGGCTTGCCTTCGCCCATCAAGCCGAACGGGGGTGACGAGTGACGACGATCGAGACTGGGCCGGGCGAAGAGGTCGCGGCGGATCTGGCCGGGCGGGGCTATTCACGCCGCGCCATCGGCCGCGTGTTCAGCCTCCTGGCGGCCGGCGCGGCGGTCGGACCCCTGGTGGCGCCCGCGGCCTATGCCCAGACCGGCACGGCGCCGGCCAAGCCGACCCTCAAGGCCCGGATCGGGGCCAACGAATGCTGGACCGGGCCGCTGGAGCCGGGCGCCAAGGCGGCGATGGACGCCGTCGCCGGCGGCAACCGCTATACGGGCGCCGAGCGGTCCGATTTCGTGAAGGCGCTGGCCAGCGTCGAGAACGTGCCGGCGGCCTATGTGGGCGTATGGCCGGGGTCCAGCGATCCCATGTCGCGGATCATCGTGACCTATTGCTCGCCCACCCGCGGACTGGTCACCGCCGACCCGACGTTCGAACTGGCCGAGAGCGTCGCCCGCTATATCGGCGCGCCCGTGAAGCGCGTGCCGCTGACCAAGGACTATGCCCACGACGTCAAGGCCATGCTGGCGGCGGACCCCAACGCCGGCGTCTACTACATCTGCACGCCCAACAACCCGTCGGCGACGCTGACCGGGCTGGCCGACGTCGAGTGGCTGCTGGCCAACAAGCCGGCCGGTTCGATCGTCCTGCTGGACGAGGCCTACATCCACTTCAGCGGCGCGCCGGCGGGCGCCTACCTGGCGGCGCAGGACAAGGACGTCATCGTCCTGCGGACCTTCTCCAAGCTGTTCGGCATGGCGGGGATGCGGCTGGGGGCGACCATCGCCAAGCCGGCGCTGATGGCCAAGACCTTCCGCTACGACGGCATGATGGCGACCTTCGCCCTGCCGAACCCGTCGGTGGTGTGCGGAACCGCCAGCCTGCTCCAGGCCGACCTGATCCGGAAGCGGCGCGAGGAGATGGAGCGGGTGCGGGCCGACACCCTGGCCCTGCTCGACAAGCGCAAGCTGGAGTACATCCCACCCAAGGCGAACTTCTTCATGGTCGACTGGAAGCGGCCGGCCGGCGAGGTGAAGAAGGCCATGGCCGACCAGGGCATCGACATCGGCCGCAACTGGCCCATCTGGCCGAACCTCTCCCGCGTGACGATCGGCTCGGGCGAAGAGATGGACCTGTTCAAGCGCGCTGTGGTGACGCTGAACCTGTAGGCCCGATACGCAGAAGCCTCCACCGTCGCCGGAGGAGGCTTCCACATTTCGACTTTCGCAGCTTAGAGGCTGCGCTTCACCTCTTCGAGGGTGAAGCACTCGATGACGTCGCCGGCCTTGATGTCCTGGAAGCCTTGGAAGGCCATGCCGCACTCCTGGCCGGACGGGACCTCGTTGACCTCGTCCTTGAAGCGCTTGAGCGTCTGCAGGACGCCCAGTTCCAGCACCACCACGTCCTGGCGGACGATCCGGACGCGCGCGCCCTTGCGGACCACGCCCTCGGTGACCTTACAACCAGCAACGCGGCCGATCTTCGAGATGTCGAAGGCCTGCAGCACCTGGGCGTTGCCCAGGAAGGTTTCCCGCTGGATCGGCGCCAGCATGCCCGAGAGCACGCCTTTGATGTCGTCGATCAGATCGTAGATGATCGAGTAGTAGCGGATTTCGACGCCTTCGCGCTCGGCCAGCACCTGCGCCTGCTTGGAGGCGCGGACGTTGAAACCGAGGATCGGCGACCCGGCGCCCTTGGCCAGCATCACGTCGCTTTCGCTGATGGCGCCCGCGCCCGACAGGATGATCCGCGCGCGGACCTCCTCGTGCGCCAGCTTCTCCAGCGAACCGACGATCGCTTCGGCGGAGCCCTGCACGTCGGCCTTGATGATGACCGGCAGCTCCGAGACCTTCTTGTCCGCCAGCTTGGCCATCATGTCGGCCAGGCTCGCGCTCTGGACCGGCGCGCCGGTCTTTTCGCGCTTCACGCGGATCCGGTAGTCGGTCAGCTCGCGGGCCCGGGCGTCGTTCTCCACGACGGCGAAGGGCTCGCCCGGCGCGGGCGTGCCGTCCAGGCCGAGGATCTCCACCGGCACCGAGGGGCCGGCTTCGTCGAGCTGCTCGCCGCGCTCGTTGAGCAGGGCGCGCACGCGGCCGAAGGTGTCGCCGGCCACGACGATGTCGCCGCGCTTCAGCGTGCCGCGCTTGACCAGCACGGTCGAGACCGCGCCGCGTCCGCGGTCGAGCTTGGCTTCGATCACGACGCCGTCGGCGGTGCGTTCCGGATTGGCCTTCAGGTCGAGAACCTCGGCCTGCAGCAGGATCGCCTCGATCAGGTCGTCCAGGCCCAGCTTTTGCGTGGCGGAGACCTCGATCGCCTGGGTGTCGCCGCCCAGGCTTTCCACGACGATCTCGTGCTGCAGCAGCTCGTTGATCACGCGGGTGGGCTCGGCGCCCGGCTTGTCGATCTTGTTGATCGCCACGATGATCGGAGCGCCGGCGGCCTTGGCGTGGTTGATGGCCTCGATCGTCTGCGGCATCACGCCGTCGTCGGCGGCCACCACCAGCACCACGATGTCGGTGTCGTTCGCGCCCCGCATCCGCATGGCGGAGAAGGCGGCGTGGCCAGGCGTGTCGAGGAAGGTGACCTTCTCGCCACTCTCCAGTCGCACCTGGTAGGCGCCGATGTGCTGGGTGATCCCGCCGTGTTCGCCGGCGACCACGTCGGTGGCGCGCAGGGCGTCGAGCAGCGAGGTCTTGCCGTGGTCGACGTGGCCCATGACGGTCACGACCGGCGGACGCGGCAGCAGATGATCGTCCACGTCCTCGCCGCCGATGAAGCCTTCTTCGACGTCGGCTTCCGACACGCGCTTCACGGTGTGGCCGAACTCGGTGGCCACCAGCTCGGCGGTGTCGTTGTCGATCACGTCGTTGATCTTCAGCATCACGCCCTGACGCATCAGGAACTTGATGATCTCGACGCCGCGGGTGGCCATGCGGTTGGCGAGTTCGCCCACCGTGATCACGTCGGGGATGACGACCTCGCGGGCCACGCGGGCCTGCTCCTGGACGCCGCCCCGGCGCTTCTCGCGTTCCCGTTCGCGAGCGCGGCGGACCGAGGCGAGCGAACGCATCCGTTCGGCGCCCTCGGCGTCGCCGGCCACCGTCTGGATGGTCAGTCGGCCTTCGCGGCGGGTCGGCGCGCCCTTGACGCGGCTGATCGCCTTGCCCGGGCCGGCGTCGCGGCGACGGTCGTCCTCGTCCGGACGGCGATCCATGGCGGCGCCGCCGG
>DASVNS010000350.1:0-3076 GCA_036383735.1 Phenylobacterium sp.
AACGAAGCCTTCGAGGAAATGAAGACCGGCGCGGTCGCCCGCTCGGTCATCGTCTTCGACGCGTAGGGCCGCCACCCACAAGGCAGAAGGCCGGCGCGACCCCGCGGTTTCGCCGGCCTTTCCGTGTCAGGGTTCAGGAGCGGCGCGCATCGTCGGCGAGCCGGCCACGGACCCTATAGAAGGCCCAGGACGAGATCCGCTGGCCGACAGAGCGCTGCACCCTTGTCCGTCACGACGATGGGACGATTGACCAGGATCGGATCGATGATCATCGCCGCGATCAGCGCCGCGTCCGAAACCCCGGGGTCGGTGAGCCCCAGTTCGTCGGCCTTGGCGCCGTTGACCCGCAGGATGGCGTGCGCGCCGAGGCCCATCCGCTGCAGGATGTCCTTGAGCTGAGGCCTGGTCCAACCGGCCTTCAGGTACTCGACCACGGTGGGCTCGACGCCCTTCTCGCGCAGCAGTGCCAGCGTGTTGCGCGAGGTTCCACAGTTGGGATTGTGGTAGATCGTGACGCCGCTCATGCAGTCCCCATAGACCCTGGGGCCGCGTTCACCAAGTGAACGAACGCGTCCCCGACACGAAGGTGGAATCCGAATTGTCCCATGGCATCAGGTCCGCGGGCCGCTTCGGCAGGGGCGCGGCGCCGGTCGGCCAGCGATCGAAGCCCGCCACATAGCGGACGTCCAGCCGTCCGGTCCCGCCCGGACGCATGTCGACCGCCAGGGGGGTCCCCGGCGACTGCCAATAGATCCGCACCCATTCGCCCTTGAGCAGCCGCAGTTCGACCGGGACGCCGCCCACGGCCGTCACCTGGCCGCCTGAACTGGCGCGTAGCCGCAACTCCAGCGTCCGCGCGCCGGCGGGGGGCGTCGCCGACAGCTGCAGGGTTCCGGCGGGCGCCTTCGCCAGCGCCATGGCCGGGGCGGGTTCGACAACATAGGGCGCGGGGGCGGCCAGCATGGGTCGCCGCCAGGCCCAGTGCGACAGCGGTTTCGCAGAGCCGCCCTCGGTGCGCAGCACGGCGTCCGTCCAGGCGCCGCTCATCGACTGTGGGCTGAAGCGCCAGGCCCGGCCGGCGTCCTGGTCCAGCTGGTAGCCAACATAGCTTGCCTGCGGATAGCGCGGCGTCCACGGATCCGCGATCCGAACGACCAGTGTCAGCGCCAAGCCGGCGGCCAGCAGGAGACCCCCGATCACCAGCCCCGTTCGCGCGCCGGTCTCGGGCTGAGCCAGTGGCCACAGCACGAGCCCCGCCGTGACCACCGGCACGACGAACAAGGGCATCAGATCCATGCCCTCATAGGCGAAATGAGTGATGCCGCCCTGCCAGGCCAGCGTCGCGGTGGCGAAGATCGAGAGGAGGCCCATGGGCAGCGGGCCGGGCTTGGCGCTGAAGGCCGTGGCCGCGGCCCCGATGGCGGCCGCCAGCAGCGGCCAGGCCACCACATAGGCGGCTCCCGGCGCCGCCGCCTGCAGGACGACGGTCAGCAGCAGGCCCAGGGCCAGCGCGCCGGCCCACGCGCCCTTGCGGCTGGCGGGACGATTGTAGACCAGGGCGCCGAGCGCGCCAGCCACCACGCCGGCTACGATTCCGATCCAGTCGAGATCGCCGAACGCGGAGGCTCCCAGGCCCAGGGCCAGCGGCACGGCCGCGATCCAGCGCCGCCCGCGCGCCATGCCTCCCGCCGCGAGCATCAGGAAACCGAGCGACAGCAGCACGATCGCCCATTCCCAGCGGACGGACTGGGCCATCAGGACGCGCTGCTCCACGAAGCCGAACCCTGCGCCGGTCAGCCGACGCGCGAACTCCAGCACCGCCACCGCGCCGACCCCGGCGTAGGCCAGGCCGCCCATGCCGCGCAGGATGTCGGTGGCCGGGAACTCGCCCGCATGCCGGGACCACCGCACCGCCAGCGCCATCAGGACCGCGACCGCCACGACAATCAGCCATCCGAACCAGGCCGGATAGCCGACGACGACGTCGCCCAGCACGTTCGAATAGACGACGTTCGGCGCCCGCTCCGGCAGCCCCGTGTCGAACGCGACCTTGCCGGCCGCCGCCAGCACCTGGGTCCCCATGTCCTGCAGCGAGCCGCGGTCGAGGTTGGCCGGGGTGGCGCTTGGGCTGTGATAGTCGAACTGCCGGCCGATGATCGCGTAGTTCATCCCCGCGATCCCGGCCCGCAGGGTCTCTGTCAGGTCGGTGTCGTTGGGCATCTTCTCGTAGATCAGCACGGACAGCGACGAGGACGCCGGGTGGCGGGCGGTGCGCGCGAAGAGGTCGATGAGCCCGCCGTTCTCCGGGCTGGTCTGGAACATGTTCACCCGACCCGACGAGCCCCGGGCTTCGGCGTTGATCACCAGTCCCACATGCTTCGAGAGCGGGTCGCGGCGGAAGAAGTGGTTGGCGCCCAGCAGGCCGCCTTCTTCGCCGTCGGTGATCACCACCATCACGTCGCGCGCAGGCGGGCCGCGCGCCTTCAGGGCGCGAACGGTCTCAAGCGTCGTCGCCACCCCGATCGCATCGTCGGCGGCGCCGGGCGAGCCGGGCACGCTGTCGTAGTGGGCCATCAGCGCGAGCGCCGGGGCTCCCCGGTCGCGGCCCGGCAGGACCCCGACGATGTTCTCGACGGAGCCGCCGAAGACGCGGTCCGACGCCCACTTCGGCGTCTCGATGGCCACCCCAGGACGCACCTGCGGCGACAGGCCCAGCCTGGCCATGCGGCTGACCAGGGCGTCGCGAACGCGCCCGTTCTCAGGTGAGCCCATCGGGTGAGGCGCCGCCGCCATCACGTTCACATAGGCGAACGCGCGCTCGGCCGAGAACGCGGTGGTCGGCGCGCCCGCGGGCCGCGACTCCGGCAGCATCTGGTCGTGGAAGGCAATCCAGGAGCCGAGCAGCAGCGCAATCAGCAGCGCCAGGTAGCGACCCATCTGCGTCTCCCCGAGTCTCCGGGGAGCACGCTAGAGTGTGTCGCCAGAAACGAAAACGCCCGGCGGTGAAGCCGGGCGTTCGGAAGGTGGAGTTTGCAGCCGCTCAGGCGGCGATCGTCTCGCTTATCTCGTGCGGATC
>DASVNS010000351.1:0-15315 GCA_036383735.1 Phenylobacterium sp.
CCTGTGCTGACGAGATTGCACACTCCGCCTGCGAGGAACGCACCACCCACAATCTGGCGCCTGTCACGCGTGGCGCGCTCGAGCCATCGTTATTCAGCAGCGTGCAGCCGCTATTCTGGAACTTCTGTAGCGGCAGGCGGCATTTGGACCGAGGTTCTCTGCGATATGGACCAGCGTCAGCGCCGCCGTCGCGTGGCTGGCGGAGGGTACTGCCGTGGCCACGCCGGCTCGCAGGCCTGTACACGCCCGTCCAAGGGAGAAATACATGAGCCAACGGCGGACCTTCGCCCTCGTCACCGGCGCCTCCTCAGGGATTGGCGTCGTCTACGCCGAGCGCCTTGCCGCGCGCGGCCACGACCTGATCCTCGTGGCGCGCCGCCAAGACCGACTGGAGACGCTCGCTGCGCGTCTGCGCGAGACCTATGGCTGCCGGGTCGAGATCCACACCGCTGACCTCCGCTATCCCGACGACTTGGCGCGGATCGAGACGCTGGTGCGCGATCGCGACGATATCGGTGTGCTGGTGAACAACGCCGGCCTGGGCGCGGGCGCGCCCAGCGTGTCGGCCGATCCGGACGCGGTAGAGACCTTAGTCAAAGTCAACGTTCTCGCGCTCACACTGCTGTGCCTGGCCGCTACGCCCCGGTTCGCGGCGCGTGATGAGGGGCTCATCATCAATATCGGCTCGGTGATCGCCGTGATCCCGTCCGCGACGGCGGCCGCCTACAGCGGCTCCAAGGCCTATGTGCTCAACTTTTCGCGCTCCCTGCAGAGCGAGTTCTCCAAGACCAACGTGAAAGTGCAGCTCGTTATGCCTGGCCCGGTGCGGACCGAGTTCTTCGGAGACCGGCCGCCGCCATTCCCCGACGAGCTCTTTATGTCGCCCGAGACCCTGGCCGACATCGCCTTCCGTGCGCTCGATCAGGGGGAACTCGTCTCCTGGCCGACGCTACATGACTGGCACCTGTGGACGAACTTCGAGGATGCGCGCCGTACGCTCGCGCGGGCGGTGAGCCAGGATGCGGTTCCGCCCGCCCGCTACGGCCTGGCGGTCCCCGCGGCGGTCGCATGAGGGGCCGCGAATTGTGCCTCCACCGGCCGGCGCGGCCGTCCCAACCTCGTACCCAGGAGATATCCGATGAGTGAAGCCGCCGTGCAGGTGGGCCGCGTTCGGCAGGAACGCCACGGCCACATCCTGAAGATCATCATCGACAACGCCGCAAAGTTGAACGCCTTCAGTCCGGAGATGATGGAGGAACTGTCGGCGGCGCTCACGCTCCTCGACCGAGACGACGACCTCTGGATCGGTGTTCTCTGCTCCGAGGGTAAGCACTTCACTGCCGGCCTCGACATGCCGAAGTTCTTTGGGCCGAAGGCGGTGAAGGTGGACCGCCCGGCCGGGAACATCGACCCCTTCGGACTGGAGAACCGCTGCCGCAAGCCCCTGGTGACGGCGATCCAGGGGATCTGCTTCACGATCGGCATCGAGATCATGCTGGCCGGCGACATTGTCGTCGCGGCCAACGATGCGCGGCTTTGCCAGATGGAGGCGAAGCGGGGGATCGCGCCCCTGGGCGGCGCCCATTTCCGGTATGTCACCCGGGCCGGCTGGGGCGACGCCATGTACCACTTGCTGCTCTGCGACGAGTTCACGGCCGCCGAGGCGCATCGGATCGGCCTCGTTCAGGAGGTGGTGGCGCCGGGCCAGCAGGTAGACCGCGCCATGGAGCTCGCGGGGATCATCGCGAAGAACGCGCCGCTGGGTATCCAAGTCACCAAGGAAGCGGGCCTGAAGTTCATCGAGGCGGGCGAGCGCGCCGCGATCGATGTCATTCCGGAGATTCGGGCCCGGGTGATGGACAGCGAGGACGCCAAGGAAGGCATCCAGTCCTTCGTCGAGCGGCGCGCGGCGGTCTTCCAAGGCCGCTGACCTATAGGCGCCGGCGAGGGCGCCGCCCGACGGGCCGTGGCCGGAGAGGCCCGGTCCGTTGCTTCTTCCATCCCGACGGACACCTCCATCCCATGGCCACCTATTCGCCACCGGTCGACGACTACCTCTTCCTGCTGCACGACGTGCTGCGCGTCCAGACGCGCGATGACATCGAGGGGTTCGCAGAGCTGGAGCCGGAGTTCACGCGGCAGATCCTGGACGGGGCAGGGGGCTTCCTGCAGGCCGTATGGCATCCGCTGAACCCCGTCGGGGATGAGGAGGGCTGCCGCCTGGAGAACGGCGTGGTTCGCACGCCCACAGGTTTCGCTGAGGCCTACCGCGCCTATTGCGAGGCCGGCTGGAACCGGCTGAGCGCCCCGGTGGCGCTCGGCGGCGCCGGGCTGCCGGGGGTCATCTCCCAGGCCGTCCAGGAGATGAGCTCGGCGGCCAACGCCTCGTTGTCGCACTATCCGGGCCTGACCAACGGCGCGTGCTCGAGCCTAACGCTCACCGGCGCGCCCTGGATGCTCGAGCATGTCGCGCCGCGGATGGTCAGCGGCGACTGGTGCGGCACCATGTGCCTGACCGAGCCGCATTGCGGCACCGACCTGCGGGTCATGACCACCCGCGCCGTCCCCCAGCCGGACGGCTCGTACAAGATCACCGGAACCAAGATCTTCATCTCGGGCGGTGACCACGACATGACCGACAACATCATCCACCTGGTCCTGGCCAAGCTGCCGGACGAGGCGGGTCGCTATACCGACGATCTCGCCACGGTGAACCTGTTCATGGTGCCGAAGGTGACCATCGATCCGCAGACCGGCAAGATGGGTGTCGCCAACGGCGTCGGCGTGGGCGGCCTCGAAAAGAAGATGGGGCTGAAGGGCAGCGCCACCTGCGTGCTGAATTTCGATGACGCGGTCGGCTACCGCCTGGGCACGACCAAGACCGACGCGGCGCCTGGATCGAAATCCGCGGCGATGAGCGGCATGTTCCACATGATGAACCACGCCCGCCTGGGGACGGGCCTGGGCGCTGTGGCCGCCGCGGAGCTGGCCTACCAGAACAGCGCGCTCTATGCGCAGGAGCGGCGCTCGGGCCGCGCGGCTTCGCCCGGCGACCGCACCGAGGGCGCTGCGGACCCGATCATCGTCCATCCCGACGTGCGGCGCATGCTGCTGGAGCAACGCGCCTTCGTCGAAGGCGCTCGCGCCGCGGCGTTGTGGGTCGCAGAGCTCCTGCACGAGGAACAGGCTGGCGCGTCCGCGGGACAGCGGGAGCGCGCCGCCGGCCTGGGCCAGCTGCTGACGCCGGTCATCAAGGCCTATTTCAGCGACCGCGGGTTCGAAGGCGCCAACGCCGCCGTCCAGGTCTACGGCGGTCACGGATACATCCGCGAGAACGGCGTCGAGCAGTTCGTCCGCGACGCCCGCATCTACCAGCTCTACGAGGGCTCGAACGGCATCCAGGCCTTCGACCTCGTCGCGCGGAAGCTTCCGGCGTCCGGCGGGCGAGCCGTCACAGCTTTCCTGGCCGAGCTTGAAACCATCGCGGCTTCGGCGGCGCACTCGGCCGAACTCGGCGCCTACGCCGAGGAACTGCGACGCGGCGGCGGAGCCATCCAGGACATGATCGGCTGGCTGCGGCAGACGGCGCCTGAGCGTGCGGAGACCCTCGGGGCCGCGTCGTACGACGTGCTCAAGATTTTCGGAATCGTGCTGGTGGGCGCGATGTGGCTGCGCATGGCCGCGGTCGCAGAAGCCCGCCTCGCCGCCGGTGAAGGCGATCCAGCCTTCCTTCGCCGCAAGCTGGTGCTCGCCCGCTACTGGTTCGAACGCGAGATGCCGGCCGTGGAGATGTTCGTGCGCCGGGGCAAGTCGGGCGCGGACGGCCTCATGGCGCTCGCGGCCGACGCCTTCTGAACACCGCCAACTTTTCTCTGAACGTCAGGATCGACAACATGACCAAGCCTAGCAAACTCTTCGATCTCACGGGCAAGACCGCCCTCATCACCGGCGGATCCCGCGGGCTGGGCCTGCAGATCGCCGAAGCGCTCGGCGACGCGGGCGCGCGCCTGGTCATCTCGTCGCGCAAGGCGGCCGACCTGGAGGAAGCCAAGACCCACCTCGAGGGGCGCGGCATCACGGTGGACTATATCGCCGCCGACAACAGCAAGGACGCGGACATCCTGCGGCTCGCCGATGAATCCCTGGCCAAGCTCGGCCGGGTCGACATCCTGGTGAACAACGCCGGGGCCACCTGGGGCGCGCCGGCCGAGGATCACCCGATCGAGGCCTGGGACAAGGTGATGAACCTCAACGTCCGCTCGCTGTTCATCCTGTCGCAGCAGATCGCCAAGCGCTCGATGATCCCGAACAAGTACGGCCGCATCCTCAACCTCGCCTCGATCGCAGGGCTGCGCGGCGGCGTCGGCGTGGTCGCCTACCACACCTCGAAGGGCGCGGTGGTCAACTTCACCCGCAGCCTGGCCGCCGACTGGGGTCCCTACGGAATCACCGTCAATTCCCTGGCTCCCGGCATGTTCCCGTCGAAGATGACGGCCGGCATGTTCAAGCAGATGGGGGTCGACCACTACGCCAACGCCGCCCCGCTGCGTCGCGTCGGCGACGACGAGGACCTGAAGGGCGCGGCGCTGCTGTTCGTGTCCGATGCGGGCAAGCACATCACGGGTCAGACCCTCGCCATCGACGGCGGCGTCACCGCCATCTGATCGGCCGACGACCACCGAGGCCCGCCAGCCTGAAGGGCGGGCCTCGACGCACTCCAGGGCCGCTCGTCCGGTCCTGGGGCTCGTCGCCCGCCGCGCTCGGCGTAAAAAACAGCTTGGCCTCGAAGCCGCACGGTCGCAGAACGCGCTGTCACCGTGACGCTGCCGCCTCTCATGCCGTCATCTGTGCTTGCCCGCCAAGGGTTCGAGCGCGAGTTGCCCGCCGTGGAGGCCTCTTCGAACGCTTCAGGAAGAAACGACATGACGCCGAGCAAACTCTTCGATCTTACGGGCAAGACGGCGCTGATCACCGGCGGCTCACGCGGGCTCGGCCTGCAGATGGCCGAAGCGCTGGGCGAGGCGGGTGCGCGCCTGGTCATCTCCTCCCGCAAGGCCGCTGAGCTCGAGGAGGCGAAGGCGCACCTGGAGGCTCGAGGGATCACCGTCGACTATGTCGCAGCCGACATCAGCAAGGACGCCGAGATGGTGCGGCTTGCCGATGAAGCGCTCGCCAAGCTCGGCCGGGTCGATATCCTGGTGAACAACGCTGGCGCGGGCTGGGCGGCCCCGGCCGAGGATCATCCGATCGACGCCTGGGACAAGCTGATGAACCTCAACATCCGCTCGCTCTTCGTGCTGTCGCAGCAGATCGCCAAGCGCTCGATGATCCCGAACAAGTACGGCCGCATCCTCAACATCTCGTCGGGGGCGGGGCTTCGCGGCTTCCCCAACCTGATCGCCTACGTGACCTCGAAGGGCGCGGTGGTGAACTTCACCCGTGGCCTGGCGGCCGATTGGGGTCAGTACGGGATCACGGTCAATGCCCTGGCCCCCGGCATGTTCCCCTCCAAGATGACGGAATCGCAGTTCGAAGCGAACGGGGTCGAGTACTACGCGAACGCCGCCCCGCTGAACCGGGTCGGCGACGACGAGGACCTCAAGGGCGCAGCGCTGCTGTTTGTGTCGGATGCAGGCAAGCACATCACGGGTCAGACGCTCGCCGTCGATGGCGGCGCCAGCGCCGTCTGACCGCGTCCCGACCGAGCTTCCCCGCCGCGCCGGGGCTGAACCGCGAGGTTGAAGCCTCTCGCCCCTGCCGTTACCAGCGGCGGGCGAGGGAGACTCAGACGATGGCGGACGGCGCGGTGGACTTCGAATACCTGGAGACCTTCGCCGCCGGCGACATGCAGGTCGTCACGGAAGTCCTGGCGCTGTTCCAGGGCCAGGCCGAAGGCTGGCTGGGCCGATTGGAGGCGCCGGACGAGGGCTGGCGCGACCTGGCGCATACCATCAAGGGTTCGGCTCGCGGGATCGGCGCGACGGCCCTGGGCGACGTGGCGGACCGGGCGGAGCGCGGCGACGCGTCGATGGCGCCGGAGGTTCGTGGGGCGGTGGTGGACGCCCTGGCCGAGATCGAAGGCTATCTCACGCGCATCGGCGGCGGCTGAGCCGCTACGGCAGCAGCACGCGGTCGGAGTAGGTCTCCACCAGCAGGGCGAACGGGCGGCCGTCGGGTGTCTGCAGGATCGCGCGGTGCTGGAGCACGTTGGCCGGGACCGTCACCGGCACATCGAACGCCTCCGGATCGGCAGCCTCCCACCCCGGCGGCAGCGGGTTGAACAACAGGCGCGCCCACAGGGTGCGGCGCTGGAAGCCGAGCGGCCGCACGACCACGCCGAACGGGCGCTGCGTGGACGCCAGGTCGATGTTCATCTGCGCGCTAAGCCGGCTCGGGAGATACCAGTTGTCCGCCCGCGACAACACCACCTCGCCGCACATCAGCTCGACGCGCCGACGCCGCACGGGCTCGTTGGCGGCGGCGCCCAGCTGGCGGCGCGCGGCGTTGGCAGCGGGCAGGTCGTCGGGGACGTCCACCTGACGGGCCAGGATCCGTGGCGCCTCAGGATCGCGGCGGTCGCAGAGATCCTGCAGCACGGCCGTGGCGCTGTCGTGGCTGAGCAGCTCCGCGTTGAGGGTCTGAAGCTGAGCCTGCAACCGCAGGCGCTCGACGTAATTCGCCTGTAGATCGTCCGCCGCCGCATCGCCGGGTGCGAGCGAGGTTGCGACCAGAACCGCCGCCACGAGACCTCCTACGATCCTCAAATCCAGCGCCCTAGATGCCCGCGCCGTTGTCGATGGCCCGCAGCGCCTCTTCGTGGGCCTGCGCCTCGGCCTCGATCCAGCCGATGAAGGCCTTCACCTGCGGAAGCCGTCCCTTCGCCTTGGGGTGAACGAGATAATAAGCAAAGTCGACCGCCTGAGCCATCTGCAAGGGCGCCACAAGGCGACCGGCGTCGAGATCGGCCTGGGCCAGGGTGCGTTTGGCCAGGGCCACGCCGCGACCGTTGGCGGCCGCCTCGATGACCAGGCTGGACTGGTTGAATCGCGGACCGCGATGGCCGTCGATGCCGCGCAGCTGGCGCGCCGCCAGCCACATCGGCCAGTCGGGGCAGCTGTCGTCGATGTCGGGAGAACCGTCGTGCAGCAGCGTGTGGTTGGCCAGGTCCTCGGGGCTGTCCAGGGGCTGCTCCTTGAGGAGGTCGGGGCTGATCACCGGGATCACGGCCTCGCTGACCAGCCGCGTCACCTCCAGCCCGGGATAGCGGCCGGCGCCGTAGCGGAGCGCCAGGTCCACTTCGCCCGCCGTGAGGTCCACCAGATCCATCCCGGCGTTCAGCCAGACGTCCACCTGGGGGTGCGCACGTTCGAAGGCGCCCAGGCGAGGCGCCAGCCACTTCGCCGCAAAGGACGGCGGGGCGGTGATGGTCAGGCGACGGCCGTCGACGGCCGCGGTGAGCAGGCTGGCGGCCTCCGCCAGGCGGTCGAAGGCCTCGCGCAAGGCGGGCAGGGCGGTCTGCGCCGCGTCGGTGAGCAGCAGCCCCTTGGGGGTGCGCTTGAAGAGGGCCGCGCCGACATAGTCCTCAAGGTTCTGGATCTGCTGGCTGACCGCGCCGGGAGTCACCGACAGTTCGTCGGCGGCGCGACTGAAATTGAGGTGACGCGCGGCGGCCTCGAACGCCCGCAGGGCGTTGAGTGGCGGCAAACGGCGACGCTGGTGGTTCCGATCCATCCTAGAATTCCTGACACCCCGGGCAGAAGTCCTTGGGTTGCGACTTGGGCTTGTCCGCCCCTATTTGCAAGCGTCCGCCGGTGTATCGGCCCTTTTCATCGGTGGGCGACAGGCGGGGCGGGCGAGAGTCCGCCCCGTCGTGATTTCAGGGCTGGCGTGTCGATAGAGAAGCTAAACATGGCTCTTGGCAGCGGCAAAGGCAGGCGGAACGATCGCCTCGTGGTCCTCGGCGGAAACGCCGGATCGCGCGGCCCTGGCCAGGTGTGGCTGGTCGGCGCCGGCCCCGGCGACCCCGAGCTCCTGACCATCAAGGCCCTGAAGGCGCTGCAGGCGGCCCAGGTCGTGGTCCATGACGGCCTGGTGTCCGACGAGATTCTCGACCTTGCGCCTGCGAACGCGCGGCGGATCTCGGTGGCCAAGCGCAAGTCGCGCCATTCCTACAGCCAGGACGAGATCAACCGGATGCTGACGGCCTTCGCGCTCGAAGGCCTCGACGTGGTGCGGCTGAAGGGTGGCGACCCGTTCATCTTCGGGCGCGGCGGCGAAGAGCTGGAGGCCTGCCGCCAGGCCGGCGTCACCTGCCACATCGTGCCCGGGGTAACGGCGGCCCTGGCGGCCAGCGCCAGCGCCGGCGCGCCGCTGACCCACCGGGGTTCGGCCCAGGCGGTCACCTTCGTGACCGGCCATGCGGCGCAGGGCGGTGAGCCGGATCTCGATTGGGACAGCCTGGCGCGGGCCAACCAGACCGTCGTGATCTACATGGGCCTGTCGATGGCCGCCCCGATCGCCGCCCGCTTGACGGCGGCTGGCCGGGCGGGCTCGACGCCGGCCCTGATCGTCGAGAACGCCAGCCGCGCCGAAGAGCGCCGCATCGTCACGACCCTCTCGGGCCTGGCCGAAGCCGCTGCCGACCTGAGCGGCCCGGCGCTGCTGATCGTGGGCGAGGCCATGGCGCTGGCGCAGGCCCTTCCTTTCCCGCGCAGCGGGAGAGGGGGATCATCGGCCCCCCGGGTCCGACCAAGGGTCGGCCCGAGGACAGGCTCCGAGCCGATGGCGGAGAGGGCAAGCCCCAAACTCAGCGGAACGACCGGTCGCCTCATGACTCAGCAGGTGGGGCTTGCCCTCTCCACCCCCCGCTCTGCGGCGGGCGGTCCCCCTCTCCCGCTGCGCGGGAAAGGAAATGACCAATGAAAGCGCTCACAGCCAACCGCCTCACCGATGGCGAGGTGGTGTTCTGGAAGGACGGCCAGTGGGTCGAACGCTTCTCCGAGGCCCAGCTCTGGGCTGACGACGATGCGACCGCTGTCGATGCGGAAGCCCACGGCAAGAACCAGCCCCTGGTCGTGGTCGATGTCTATCTGATCGACCTCATCGAATCGGAAGGCCTTTGGGCGCCGCTCAGCTATCGCGAGCGCATCCGCGCGCTTGGGCCCTCGAACCATCTCCACCACGGCAAGCAGGCCGAGGGCGGGGCGGTGGTCGAGGCGCTGCAGCGCGCCCATGGCGCGGCCCGCTCCACCGGCCGCGTCAACCTGATCAAGCGGAAGTAGTCCGATGTACCAGTACGACACCATCGACAAGGCCATGCTCGCGGACCGTTCCGCCGAGTTCCGCGGCCAGGTCGCGCGCCGGCTGACGGGCGAGCTGACCGAGGACCAGTTCAAGCCGCTGCGGCTGATGAACGGCCTGTATCTGCAACTGCACGCCTACATGCTGCGCGTGGCTATTCCCTATGGTTCGCTGAGCCCGACGCAGCTGCGCAAGCTGGCGTGGATCGGCCGCACCTACGACAAGGGCTACGGCCACTTCACCACCCGTACAAACCTGCAGTTCCACTGGATCAAGCTGGCCGACACGCCCGACATCCTGGACCACCTGGCCAGCGTCGACATGCACGCCATCCAGACGTCCGGAAACTGCATCCGCAACACCACGACGGACCCGTACGCCGGCGCCACCGCCGAGGAGGTCGACGACCCGCGGGTGTGGGCCGAGGCGATCCGCCAGTGGTCGACCTTCCATCCCGAGTTCTCGTTCCTGCCGCGCAAGTTCAAGATCGCGATCACGGCGGCGCCTAAGGACCGCACGGCGGCCCGGGTCCACGACATCGGCCTGGTGCTGAAGCGCGCCCGCGACGGCGCCCTGGGCTTCGAAGTCATCGTCGGCGGGGGGATGGGGCGCACGCCCTATGTCGGCCCGACGATCCGGGAGTTCTTGCCCGTCAACCGGCTGCTCTCGTACCTGGAAGCGGTCTTGCGCGTGTACAATCGCCACGGGCGCCGCGACAACATCTACAAGGCCCGGATCAAGATCCTGGTCGCCGCCCTGGGCAAGGACGAGTTCGCCAAGCAGGTCGAGGCCGAGTGGGCCAAGATCGGCGAGGGTGCGGACCTGCCCGACACCGAGCTCGCCCGGATCCGCGGCGCGTTCGCGGCCACGCCATTCGAGACCCTGCCGGCGCAGTCCGAAGCGTTCGAAGCGGCCAAGGCCTCGAGCCCGGCCTTCGCGCGGTTCGTGCGCAACAACGTCAAGCCGCACAAGAAGCCCGGGTATGGCATCGTCGAAGTCAGCCTGAAGGGCATCGGCGACACGCCGGGCGACGCTACGTCGGAGCAGATGGACGTGGTCGCGGACCTGGCGGAGCAGTA
Source organism: Phenylobacterium sp. (assembly GCA_036383735.1). Taxonomy (GTDB): domain Bacteria; phylum Pseudomonadota; class Alphaproteobacteria; order Caulobacterales; family Caulobacteraceae; genus Phenylobacterium. The sequence goes on from DASVNS010000351.1 coordinate 10,380, forward strand.
CGGCCTCTCCGACATCCGCGTGACCCACGAGCAGAACCTGGTGCTGCCGCACGTGAAGCTGGCCGACGTGCCCGCCGTCTGGGCGGCGCTGCATGAAGCCGGCGTAGCCACGCCGAACATCAACCTGGTCAGCGACATCATCGCCTGCCCGGGGCTGGACTACTGCGCCCTGGCCAACGCGCGGGCGATCCCGATCGCCCAGCACATCGCCGAAAAGTTCCGCGACCCGGACCGGGCGGAGAAGATCGGCGAGCTGAAGATCAAGATCAGCGGCTGCATCAACGCCTGCGGTCACCACCACGTCGGCCACATCGGCATACTGGGCGTCGATAAGAAGGGCGAGGAGTTCTACCAGCTCACCCTGGGTGGCTCGGGGGCGGAGGACGCCGCAGTGGGTTCCATGCTCGGCCCGGCGCTGCCCTACGAGAGGGTGGCCGATGCGGTCGACACCCTGGTGGACGTCTATCTGCGCGAGCGGCAGGACGGGGAACGCTTCCTCGACACCTTCCGCCGCACCGGCGTCACCCCCTTCAAGGAGGCTGTCTATGCCGACGCTCATTGAGCTGAAGGACGGCGTCGCGCGGGTCGCCGAGGACGCGTTCACCCACGTCGCCGACGATCAGGACATGGCGGCGGGCGATGTGATCGTGTCGCTCGCCCGCTTCCAGGCCGAAGGCGAGGGGCTGCTCTCGGAATGCCGCCGTGTTGGCGTGCGCCTGCAGAGCCACGAAGAGGTCGAGGCGCTGGCCTACGACCTGCCGCGCCTTGCCGCCGTGGCCCTGGAGTTCCCGAAGTATCGTGACGGCCGCGCCTATACCAACGCCCGGCTGCTGCGCGAACGCTTCCACTTCAAGGGCGAGGTGCGGGCGGTGGGCGACGTCCTGCGCGAGCAGGCGGGCTTCATGGTCCGGGTGGGCTTTGACGCCTTCGAGCCGGCGGACGACGCCAGTTCCAACGAGTGGCAGGCAGCGGCCCACCGCTACCGGCATGTCTACCAAAGGTCCGCCGACGGCCATGCGCCGGCTTTCGCGGAACGGGAGAGCTGATCATGGCTTTTGACGCGCTTGAACGAAACTCTGTGGCTCTGCGGCTGGACGCGGAGCTGCGCCATGCGCATCCGCGCACCATCCTGGAGGCGGCCGTCGAGAGTTTCGGCGACAAGTTGGCGCTGGTCTCCTCCTTCGGGGCGGAGTCGGCCGTGTTGCTGGACATCGCCGCCAAGGTGAAGCCCGACATCGCGGTGCTGTTCCTGGACACGGGCATGCTGTTCGGCCAGACGCTGGACTACCGCCAGCAGCTCGCGGCGCGCCTCGGCCTGACCAACGTCCGTGACCTGCGCCCGACGTACCAGGACCTGGCCACCGAGGATCCGCAGGCCAAGCTCTGGGAGACCGACACCGACGCCTGCTGCAACATCCGCAAGGTGCTGCCGCTGGACCGGGCGCTGGGCGAGTTCGACGCCTGGATCACGGGCCGCAAGCGCTTCCATGGCGGCGATCGCCTCAACCTGCCGGTGGTCGAGCCGTCCGACGGCAAGGTGAAGTTCAACCCCTTGGCCAACTGGGACAAGGACGACTTGGACGCCTATGCGCTCGAACACGGGCTGCCGACCCATCCGCTGGTGGCCCAGGGCTTCCCGTCGATCGGTTGCTGGCCCTGCACCCAACCTGCGGCGGAGGGCGAGGACGTCCGCGCCGGCCGCTGGAAGGGGATGGACAAGACCGAGTGCGGCATCCATGTGGCGCGTGCGCCGGGGACGCCTGACAACGTCGGCGGCGATATCTAGGACTATTCAGGATGAACGACGTGACCTTGGCTCAGCCGACTGCCGGCGGACTGAAGGCGTCCGGCGCCTTCTTCGTCGAGACGGTGACATGGGTCCAGCACTGGACCTCGAGCCTGTTCTCGTTCCGCACGACGCGGGACCCGGCGCTGCGTTTCGCCAGCGGCCAGTTCGTCATGGTCGGCCTTCAGAAGGAAGACGGCAAGCCGCTGGTGCGCGCCTATTCCATCGCCTCGCCGTCGTGGCACGAGGAGCTGGAGTTCTATTCGATCAAGGTGCCGGACGGCCCCCTGACCTCGCGCCTCCAGAACATCAAGGTGGGCGACCAGGTGCTGATCGGCCGCAAGCCCACCGGCACCCTGGTGCTGGACGGCCTGAAGCCCGGTAAGCGGCTGTACATGCTGGGCACCGGCACCGGCCTCGCGCCGTGGCTGTCGCTGGCCCGCGACCCGGACGTGTACGAGCGCTTCGAGACGGTGGTGGTCACCCACACGGTCCGCGAGGCCGCCGACCTCAACTACGCCGAGTTGTTCGCCGAACTGCCGAAGGACGAGATCCTGGGCGAGCTGATCGACGACAAGCTCCGTTACTATCCGACCGTCACCCGCGAGGATTTCCGCACGCGGGGCCGGATCACCGACCTGATCACCTCGGGCCAGATCTTTAGCGACCTGGGCCTGCCTAAATTCAATCCGGAAGAAGATCGCGTGATGCTTTGTGGCGGGCCTTCGGTGCTGGCCGACCTGAAGCAACAATTGATAGACTTGGGGTATCAGGAAGGTTCCATTGCACAGCCTGGTGACTTCGTTCTCGAGAAAGCTTTCGTCGAAACCTGAAGCCACGGGTCGGGGGCAGACAGCTCAGCCTCAATGCTGCACTGCGACAATATTGATAAGAGGTTCTACGTAGGGGTTCGTCCGCAATTTTAAGCATAATATGGGTGTGTGAAACTCGGTCAGGTTGAGGAAACCCTCCATGTCCGACACGCATTTCACTCGCACGTCCCAAGCTCTCGCGGCGCACCTCGCCGGATGGTTCGGCGTCAAGCAGGCGTACCCCGAGGACGGAGCATCGGCCAGTTCTTCGGTCGTACGCCTCAATCCGGCCCGGCGCGAGGGATGCGGCCCCGCATGCGGTTCAAAGGCCAGCTCCGAGGCTTGCGGCTCCGACGCCGGCGCGTCGACCTGCGATCTCGCCGCTCAGCTACGCGCCGAGCAGCAACGGGGTCGCGAGTTGGAGCGCATGCTCTCGCAGTGCGTCTCGCCCCAGGTCCTCGAACGCCTGATGGCCGATCCGGATGGTTTGAACCGTGCCGGCGAAACCCGCGACGTGACGGTGCTGTTCGCGGACCTCCAGGGCTTCACGTCGCTGGCGGAGGCGCTGAAGGACAGTCCTGGACGGCTCGCCGATCTGATCAACGCCTTTCTCGATCCGATGACGGATATCGTGCTGGCCCACGGCGGGACGATCGACAAGTACATGGGCGATTGCGTGATGGCCTTCTGGGATGCGCCGGCCGACTCCTCCGCCCATGCGGGGCGCGCCTTCGAAGCGGCCCAGGCGATGATTTCGGCGATGGAGGAGGTGCAGCGCCGCTTCTGCGCCATCCTCGCTGAAGGACGCGACCCGCCGCCCGTTGATATCGGTATCAGCATCGGCATCAATTCCGGCCAGTGCGTCGTCGGCAATGTCGGCAGCCAGCGGCGCTTCGACTATTCGGTGCTCGGCGATCCGGTGAACGTGGCGTCGCGCCTGGAAGGCCTCTGCAAGTCCTACGAAACGCCCCTGCTGGTGGGCGAGGAAACGGCGCGTCGCCTGGGGCCCGATGCGGGCCTCGGCGCGATCGGCCGTATCGCCCTGCGAGGCCGCAGCCAAAAGTTGCGCGTCTTCAGCCTGACGTCGCACATCCAATCGGAGATCGCGGCATGACCTTCGCTCCGACCTATACCCAAGTCGCCGATCGCGCGCCGCGCCGGCTCGCGCCGGGGCTGGGTCTGACGCTTGGCGCGTTGCTCTCGCTCACCCTGTGGGGCGGTGTGGCGTACGGCGTGATGCGCCTGATCGGCTGACGCCAGGGTCAGCGCGCCGCCTGTTCGAGGACGAATGCCGCCCGCGCCTCGACGCTCGCCTTCGGCAGGACGACAGGATCGTAGTCCAGCGCCGGCAAGCGTTCGCGAATGATCTCGAACGTCCGCGCGGCCTCGGCCCAGTCCTGACGGCGTTCGCTGTCGCTCTCGTAGATCTCCCGCCAGGGTGGGAAGATGAAGACGCGGCGGTTGTAGCGTCGGGTCCGGACCGCCTCGATCAGCCACGGCGTGGGCGTGGCGCCGTTCGCGCCGTAGCTGTCGATGATCCCGCGGTCGAAGAACGCGCGCCGCGTTTCGCCCGCCATGGCGTCGTAGATCGCGACGTCCCGCCGCGCGGTCTCGGCCACATAGGCGTCGTTGTCGAGCCAGGGTACGGCCGCGCCGCCCGTCGCCAACTGTTCCCGGATCACCGTGCGCGCCGTCTCCTCGACGACGAGCTTACCCAGGCGCTGCAGATGGCGGATCAGCGTGGTCTTACCCACGCCGGGGCCGCCGGTGAAGACAAAGAAGTTCGGTTTGTGGATGGTGGCCCCTTTCAGGAGGGCCGGCCCGGCTTACTTCGGCGGGCAGCCCGTGAAATTCCCGACCTTCACCGCGGTGAGGGTGCCGAGATTGAGCTTCTGCATGGACTTCATCGAAGCGGCGTTCTGGCCGGTGTAGAGGTCGATGCGCTGGCCCTTGATGGCGCCGCCGATGTCGGACGCATACCAGTAGCCGTCGTGCGTCGCGCCGTCGGGCATCTTCACGCCGACCGTCTCCTTGATGAAGACCACGGTGCGGCGCGGGATGATGGTCTTGTCCACCGCCAGGGTCCGCATCGGCACGACGCGGCAGCCGAGGCTGTCCAGGCTGCCCACGCCCTTGGCGCCGGCATGGTAGAGCGTGGCCTTTACGTTGAAGACCGCGGAACCGGGCAGGGCGCCCGAGACGATCGAGGTCACGAGGTCGCCCAGCGGATCGCTGGTGGCGGCCTGCGCGTGAGGGGCGATACCGATGGCGGAGAGCGCTGCCAGGGCGGCGAGGCGGCGTCGCATGGACGGCGTCCTCCTTCGTCGTTGAACTGGTG
>DASVNS010000352.1:0-13229 GCA_036383735.1 Phenylobacterium sp.
ATGATGCAGGCGGTGCCCGGCGCCACGGTCGTGGTCATGAACCCCACCCACTACGCCGTGGCGCTGAAATACGATCAGGGCGAGACCGCGGCCCCCATGTGCGTGGCCAAGGGGCTGGACAGCCTGGCCCTCAAGATCCGCGCGGTCGCCGAGGAGGCGGGCGTTCCGGTGATCGAGGATCCGCCGCTCGCCCGTGCGCTCTACGCCGCGGTCGATATCGACGATATGATCCCGCCGGCGCACTTCGAAGCCGTCGCCAAGATCATCGGTTTCATCCTTGGCGCGAGCAAGCGCCGCGCTGCGCACCGGTAGAGGCGGACCGTCTTTGCACCCCGGACAATCAACCGTTGTGACACAATGAACGCCAACGATTCGCGAGAGGCGCAGACCCTTGTGATGGCCGAGCCGCCCTCCAACGCCCGGAAAGTGGACCCGTTCACCGCGCTGGCGGTGTTCTTCTTCCTTCTCGCGGCGGCCTTCGCCTTCGCTCCCGCGCTGAACGCCGGGCCGGAAACGCTGGCAGGCACCATGCTGCTGGTCGGACTGGCGGGGGTTTGCTGCCTGGGGCTCTTCGTCCTGCGCGGCCCTGTCGAACCGCCTGCCGAGGTCGAAGCCGGCGCGGACACGTTCCTGTCGGCTTTGAGCGAGCCCTCCGCCGTGGCGGCGCCCGACGGCCGGCTGCTGACCACCAACAGCGCCTGGCGCGAGGCGATGGGCTCGGCCCCGCGCCTGCCGAAGAGCGGAGCGGCGGCTTCCAGCCTGTTCGGGGCCCTGGCCGCAGCGCGGCGCGGCGAACTTGGGCGGGCCAGCGTCAAGACCGGCGGACAGGAGCGGGAGGCGATGGTCTCGCCGCTCGGTTCGCGCCGCTTCCTGGTGCGCCTGACCGGCCGGGGGAACGGCCCCCTGGCGCTGCCGTCGTCGGCGTTGGAGGTGCTCAACGCCGTGGCGGGCGCCAAGGCGCCCCCGCCCAAGGTGCTCGACGCGTTTGCGGCCGCTTCGCCGTTCGGCGCCGCCCTGCTGGAAGGCGACGATCCGTTCGAGGCCAGGATCATCGAGGCCAACCCGGCGCTGGCGGCGGTGGCCAAGGGCGGCGAACCTGGCCAGGTCTTCGGCGACCTGATCGAACCTGCCAGCCGGCTCGACGCCTCCATTCGCCTGCGGGAAGCCCTGCACGGCCATGCTCCGCTGGAGGTGCGCCTGGCCCACGACCCGAGCCGTATCGCCCACCTCTACCTCTCCCAAAGTCCGGGCCGCTGGGTCGCCTACCTGGTGGACGTCTCCGAGCAGAAGCAGGTGGAACTGCAGCTCTCGCAGAGCCAGAAGATGCAGGCCATCGGTCAGCTCGCAGGCGGCGTCGCCCACGACTTCAACAATCTGCTGACCGCGATCCTGATGCAGCTCGACGTCCTGTCGACGCGCCACCCCGTTGGGGATCCTTCCTACGAGGGCCTCAACGAGATCAAGCAGACCTCGATGCGCGCCGCCGACCTGGTCCGCAAGTTGCTGGCCTTTTCGCGCAAGCAGACCGTCCAGCGCGAGATCCTGGACGTCGGCGAGATGGTCTCGGAGTCCGAGGTCCTGCTGCGCCGGCTGCTGTACGAGGACGTGAAGCTGGTCACCGACTACGGCCGTAACCTGCCCCACGTGCGCGCCGACCGCAGCCAGCTCGACACCGCGGTGATGAACCTCGTCGTCAACGCGCGCGACGCCATCCGCAGCCACGGCGGCGGTGTCATCCGCATCCGCACGGCGCGTGTGACCCAGGAGGAGGCTCGCCGCCTCGGCTATCCCACGGCCCAGGGCGACCAGGCGATGGTCGAAGTCTCGGACGACGGACCGGGCATCCCGCCCGACGTGATGGACAAGATCTTCGATCCGTTCTTCACCACCAAGCCCGTGGGCGAGGGCACTGGCCTGGGCCTCGCCACGGTCTATGGCATCGTGAAACAGTCCGATGGCTGGATCGCAGTGGACTCCAGGCCCGGCCAGGGTGCGGCGTTCCGCATCTTCCTGCCGGTGCATCTGGCGCCCGTGGCCGCGGCGCCGTCGGCGCCCGAGCCCGCAGCGCCCAAACGTCCAGCGGCGCGCGACCTGTCGGGCGCCGGCCGGATCCTGTTCGTGGAGGACGAGGACGCCGTCCGCGGCGTGGCCGCAAAGCTCCTGCGCGCCCGGGGCTATGAAGTGATCGAGGCGGCCAGCGGCGAGGAAGCCCTGGAGATCGCCCAGGAGCATGCCGGCAAGATCGACCTGATGATCTCGGACGTGGTCATGCCGGGCATGCAGGGGCCTGACCTGCTCAAACAGGCTCGCAAGTACCTGGGGACTGCGCCGGTCATGTTCATCTCCGGCTATGCCGAGAGCGAGTTCTCGGATCTGCTGGAGGGAGAGCGGAATGTCTCGTTCCTTCCGAAGCCGATCGACATCAAGACGCTCGCGGAACGGGTGAAGCAGGAACTCCAGAAGGCCGCGTAGCTGCCGCCCGTCGTCACTGGCGTATCGACTATGGGCCGGCTTTGCTCGAAGATTTGCGATCTCACCCGCGGAGCCGCCTGAAACCCATGATCGAGCACACGGTCGATATCGCCACCAAGGATGGCAGGATCACCACCTTCGTCGCCCACCCGGAACGTGACGCGCCCCACCCCGTGGTGCTGTTTTTCATGGACGCCCCGGGGATCCGCGAGGAGTTGCGCGACATGGCGCGGCGCATCGCCGCCGTGGGCCACTACGTGATGCTGCCCAACCTCTACTATCGCCGAGCGGTCCTGGAGATGAAGGACCTGCCGCCGTTACCGGAGGCCGAGGCGCGGGCGCGGATGCTGGACCACATGGGATCGCTGACCATCGGCATGGTGATGGGCGACACCGACGCGGTGCTGGATTTCGCCGGCCGCGACGCGGCGGCCAGCCCGGGGCCCGCCGCCGCCATCGGCTACTGCATGAGCGGTCAATACGCGATCAACGCCGCCGCCCGCCATCCGGAGCGGATTGCCTGCGCCGCTTCGATCCACGGCATCCAACTCGTCACGGACCGGCCCGACAGCCCGCATCTTGCGGCGCAGAAAACCCGGGCGGAGCTCTATTTCGCCTGCGCCGAACACGACAGCTATGCGCCTCTGGAGATGGTCGAGGTCCTCGACGCCTCGCTCAAGGCGGGCAAGGCCAACGCCGAGGTCGAACTGTACCCCAGCGGCCACCACGGCTTCGTCTTTCCGGATCGCGCGGTCTACGACAAGCTCTCCGCCGAACGCCATTGGGAACGGCTGTTCGCGCTGTTCAGGCGGAACCTGCGGCAGGCGTAAGGGTCGCGAGGCGCCTGAGCAGGCCCCGCGCCGCCGCCAGGCCCGTCGCGAAGCTGGCCTGCAACAGATAGCCGCCGGTGGGCGCCTCCCAGTCCAACATCTCGCCGGCTGCGAACACCCCAGGGTGGGCCCGCAGCATCAGGCCGCCGTCCAGGGCGGAAAACGCTATGCCGCCCGCCGATGAGATGGCGCGCGCCAGCGGTTGAACGCCGATCAGGCGTATGGGCGCCGCCTTGATCGCCGCGGCGAGCGCGCCGGCCTGCGCAGGCAGGTCCTTGCCGTGCGCCTCGCGCAGCAGGTTGGTCTCGACGGCCGACAGCTTCAGCGCCTTGCGCAGGTGGTTGGCGAGGGACTGGCCGCCGCGTGGGCGATCGAGCCGCGTCGCGAGCGCCGCCGCACCGATGTCGGGGCGCAGGTCGAAGGTGACGGTGGCGGAGCCTTCGGCTTCGATGGCGTCGCGCAAGGGCGCCGACAGCGCGTAGAAGGCGCCGCCCTCCAGACCGTAGCCCGCCACCACGCCCTCGCCGCGCACCGTGCGACCGCGAAAGGTGAGCGCGATCCCCTTCAGCGGCTGGCCGGCGAACCCTCGCATCACCGGACTCCAGGCCACGTCGAAGCCCATGTTGGCGGGCCTGAAGGGGGCGACATCGTCGATCCAAGCCGCCCAGGCGCCGTCCGAACCCAGCCGGGGCCAGCTTGCGCCGCCCAGCGCCAGGAGGGTGGCGTCCGGCCGCTCCAGGATCTCGCCGGCCTCGCTCTGGAACCGGAGGGCGCCGTCGCCGGCCCAGCCGCACCAGGTGTGCCGCGTGCGGATCGCGACCCCGAGCTCGCTCAGCCGGACGAGCCAGGCGCGCAAGAGCGGCGACGCCTTGAGGGCCACGGGAAACACCCGTCCCGAGGACCCGACGAAGGTCGATTGGCCGAGGCCTTCCGCCCAGGCTGCCAGCGCGGCCGGCGGAAAGGCCTCCAGCATCGGCCGCAGCCGGTCGGCCGCGGCGCCGTAGCGGCCGACGAAGGCCTCGAAATCCTCGGAATGGGTGAGGTTCAGGCCGCCGCGGCCGGCCATGAGGAACTTGCGTCCCACCGATGGCATGCGGTCGTAGACGGTCACCGCATGCCCCGCCGCGGCCACGGTCTCCGCCGCGAACAGGCCCGCCGGCCCGCCGCCGATCACCGCCACGGTGGCCATGCCTCAGGTTCCCGCCATGGCGAGCAGCGCCGACAAGCCGACGCCCATGCCCCGGAGGCTCTCGGGCCTGGCCACATCGATCCATTCGTCCACGGCGTGCGCCCGGCCACCCACGCCGCCCGAGCCGATGGTCACGGCCGGAATGCCCAGGCTGATCGGCAGGTTGGAGTCCGTCGAACCGGAGCCGGTCGTCGGGGCGTAGCCCGCGGCGCGCACCGCAGCGAGGGTGACCTGCACGATCTCGGCGTCGGGCCTGGTCGCGCCGGCCGGTCGTGCGCCGATCTGCTTCACCTCGGCCGAGATCGCCCCTGTCAGGGTGGAACGCGTGGCGTTCTCGCTCTGCACCGCATCGTTCACGATCTGCAGGAACCGGCGGTCGAGCCTGGCCAACTCGTCGGGGCTCTCGGAGCGCATGTCGACCTCGAGCCAGATGGCGTCGGGGATCGAGTTGACCGAGGTGCCGCCGCCCACGACGCTGGTGGCATAGGTGGTCTTGGGGCTGGTCGGCGGGACGATCCTGTTCATCTCGACCACGGTGGTCGCCATCGCCGCCATCGGGTTGACCAGGCCATAGGCCGCATAGCTGTGCCCGCCCGGCCCCCGGAAGGTCACCCGGTAGCGCTTGGAGCCCACGGCGCCGAGGGTGACCCGTTCGGCGGCCATGCCGTCCATGGAGAAGAACGCGGCGATGCGGTCCTTGTACCGGCCCTTGCCGAAGAGGTAGCGGACCCCGCGCAGGTCGCCCGGCCCCTCTTCGCCGACGTTGCCGACGAACAGGATGTCCTTGCGGGTCTTCACCTTGCCGGCGTCCAGGGCGCGGATGTAGCCCAGCAGCACCGCGAGGGCGTGGCTGTCGTCGCCGACGCCAGGGGCGAACAACCTGGTCCCTTCGCGCCGCACGCTGACGTTCGTGCCTTCGGGGAAGACGGTGTCCAGGTGGGCGGCGATGGCGACCAGCGGCGCGCCGGCCGGCCCGGTCCCGCGGCGTAGGCCCATGACGTTGCCTTCGCTGTCCATCTCCACGTCGGTGAGGCCGTGGGCCTTCAGCATGGCCATGTAGGCCAGGGCGCGCCTCTGCTCCTTGAACGGAGGTGCGGGGATCTCGGTCAGGGTGACGGTGTCTTGAACGATCCGCTCGTGTTCGCGGCCCAGGGTCTTCATGGCGGCCCGGAAGCCGGCGCTCTCGCGGATCGCGCGCAGGCTCTGGTCAGCACGGCCCCGTCCCCCCGCCGCCGGCGCGGCGTCCGCCAGGGTGAGCGAAAGCACGCAGGCCAGCCCCCACCGCATGGCGCGTAACATCGTGATGGAATCCTTGCCTGCGAGCCGCATCATATATCAACCGATCCGCCCGCCCTTCGCCAGGACCGATGGCGGATTGTCCGGCATTGCCACAGACGACGTCGGAACGTCACGTTCAAGCGTGGGTGGCGAAGCCTGAGACGGAAACCGCCGCGGGACTCGCGCTGAGAGACGTTCGGCGCCAACCTTCCGCCAGACAAGGGCTGGGAAGGAACGCATATGATGTGGCGCATGGCCGTGACCGCCGCGGCGGTTCTCTGGGCGGGTGCGGCCTCCGCCCAGCCGCACGACATGTCCAGGATGACCGGGATGAGCATGGGCCTGCCGCCCATGCCGTCGATCTATGCCGGTCAGGCGGACAAGCCGGGGGCTCCGGTGTTCAAGGGCCTGGGCGGCCATACGATGAAAGTCACCGCCACGCCCGAGGCGCAGGCCTTCTTCGACCAGGGCGTCAACCTGGCGTTCGGGTTCAACCACGCCGAGGCGATCCGCTCGTTCCGCGAGGCCGCGCGCCTGGATCCGAACTGCGCCATGTGCTGGTGGGGCGTGAGCTTCGCCCTGGGTTCGAACATCAACCTGCCGATGCCCGACGACGCGATCCCGGCGGCCTGGCTGGCGCTCAAGAACGCCGAGGCCCTCGCGCCGGGGGTGAGCGCACGCGAGCAGGCATGGATCGCGGCGCTGGGCAAGCGGTACGCCGAAACCAAGGACGCCGATCGCGCGGCCCTGAACGCCGCCTTCGCCGCCGCCATGGGCGAGTTGGCGGCCAGGTATCCGGACGACCTCGACGCCCAGACCTTCTGGGCCGAATCCATGATGGACACCCAGCCGTGGGACTACTGGGAGGCGGACGGCGCGACGCCCAAGGGCCACGGCGGCGAGATCGTCGCCACCCTTGAGAAGGTGATCGCCAAGGCTCCCGACCATCCGGGGGCGCTGCACCTCTACATCCACGCCGTCGAGGCCTCGACCACCCCCGAGCGCGCCGAAGCCGCCGCCGATCGGCTGCTCAAGCTGATGCCGGGCGCCGGCCACGTCGTGCACATGCCCAGCCACATCTACTACCGGGTGGGCCGCTACGCCGACGCCGCGGCCGCCAACGAGGCCGCCGCCCTGGTGGACGAAAACTACATCGCCGCGTGCAAGGCGCAGGGCTTCTATCCGGCGGGCTACTACGGCCACAACATCCACTTCCTCTGGACCTCGGCGGAAATGGAGGGGCGCTATCAGAGCGCGCTCGGCGCGGCCCGCCGGCTGGTGAAGGCGGTGGATGCGCCCAACCTCTCCAAGCAGCTCGCGATCGCGGAACTCTACAATTTCACGCCGACGATGACGCAGTTGCGGTTCGGAAAGTATCGGGAAATCCTGGCTGAGCCCGCCCCCGACCAGATGCTGACGCTGGACAACGCCATGTGGCTCTACGCGCGCGCCTTCGCCCACGCGAACACGCGCAAGCTCAAGGCGGCGCGCGCCGACCGCGCGAAGCTGGCGGCGCTGCAGACGGCGAATTTCGATCGCTACGCCGCGTTCAACGTCCCGGCGGCGGGGATGGTGTCGGTGGCGCTCGCCAGCGTCGACGGCGAGATCGCGCGCAAGTCGGGCGACCTGCCCGGAGCGATCGAACACTTCCGCAAGGCCCAGGCGCTGGAGCGCGCACTGCCGTATACCGAGCCTGCCTACTGGCACCGCCCGGTGGCGCACCTCTTGGGCGCCGCCCTGCTCGACGCCGGCAAGCCCGCCGAGGCCGAGGCGGTCTATCGCGAGAGCCTGCATCACTACCGTCGCGACGGCTGGGCGCTGATGGGGCTCGCCAAGGCGCTTCAGGCCCAGGGCAAGGCTGCCGAACTGCAGGGCGCCGAAGCTGAATTCGGGGAAGCGTGGCGGCGGTCCGACACCCAGATCGCGACGTCGCGGCTGTAGTCGCGGCCACTGCGTGCTTCAGTCGGAGGAACCAAGGAAGCGCACGATGTCCGAGCTTGTACTCTACACCCATCCCATGTCCCGCGGCCGGATCGCGAGGTGGATGCTGGAGGAGGTGGGCCAGCCCTACCGCACCGAGATCCTGGACTACGGCACGACCATGAAGCAGCCGCCGTACCTGGCGGTAAACCCCATGGGCAAGGTGCCGGCGATCCGGCACGGCGACACGGTCGTGACCGAGGCGGCGGCCATCTGCGCCTACCTCGCGGACGCGTTCCCGCAGGCCGGCCTTGCCCCACCGCTCGGCGAGCGGGGCGGCTACTACCGCTGGCTATTCTTCACCGCTGGGCCGCTGGAACAGGTGGTGATCGCCAAGGCGATGGGTTGGGAAACGCCGCCGGCGCGGCGCGCCGCCGTGGGCTCGGGAGCGCTGGCCGAGGTGCTGGACGTCATCGAGCGCGCGCTGGACGGCCGCGATCATCTGGTCGGCGACAGCTTCACGGCCGCCGACCTCTATCTCGCCTCCCACCTCGGATGGGGGATGGGGTTCGGCACGGTCGACAAGCGGCCTGCGTTCGAGCGCTACGTGGCGCTCCATCACGAGCGGCCGGCCGCCCGCCGCGCCGAGGCGATCGACGACGCGATCATCGCGGCCCGGCAGGCTCCGCAGCACGCTGGATGAGGTCGAACCTCGTTCCGTAGAGGTCCTCGAACACCGCCACGATCCCATAGGGCTCCTGGCGGGGGGCCTCGAGGAAGCGCACGCCCGCCGCCGTCATCCGGGCATGGTCGCCGGCGAAGTCGTCGGTCTCGAGGAACATGAACACCCGACCGCCGCTCTGGTCGCCCACGGCGCGGGCCTGGTCTCCCACCGCCTGCGCCAGCAACAGCCCGCCCTGCGAGCCTCGCGGCCGCACGACCACCCAGCGCTTGCCGCCGCCCATGTCGGTGTCCTCGACCAACTCGAAGCCCGCCTGGCGGACATAGAAGTCGATGGCCTCGTCGTATTCCCGGACGAGGAGGGCGGTGAGGGCCAGGCGCTGCATGCCGCAGGCCTAGCCCGATTCACCCCACGCCTACGGCGCGCGCGCGCCCTGCGCGGCTTCCTCGGCCAGTCGACCGTGGAGTTCGCTCATATGGTCGAAGTCGGCCTCGAAGGCGCCCAGGCCCTGGGTCAGGCCGCGCAACTCGGCGATCAGGTCCTGGCGTTCGCTCTGCGGCAGGTAGGCCTCGATCTGTTCCCAACCGCGCCAGTCCTCACGCGGACCCAGGCCGAGGATCTGGCCGCGCCGGGCGGTCAGGGCCGAGGTGACGTTCGACGCGCTGGGCGACGGCGAATAGACCGTCAGCTTCTCGATAGGCTCCAGCAGGATCGTGCCCACGGCCCTCAGCGCCTCCTCGATCGCCAGCCGACCCGCGGTGCGGAACGCCATTTCGGACGAATCGACGCTGTGGGTCATCCCGTCGGTCAAGGTGACCTCCAGGTCGGTGACCGGGAACCCCAGGGGTCCCTTGGCCAAGCCGTCGCGCACGCCCATCTCCACGGCGGGGATCCACTGCCGGGGCACCGCGCCGCCGATCACCCGGGACTGGAACGTCAGGCCGGAGCCGCGGGGCAGCGGCTTCACCTCGATGGTCACGTCGGCGAACTGGCCGTGGCCGCCGGACTGCTTCTTGTGCCGGGCCCGCTGGGTCGCCGCGTGGCCGACGGTCTCGCGATAGGGCGTCTTCGGCTGGATGGTGTCGATCTCGACCCCATAGCGGCGCTTCAACCGCTCCAGGGCGAGCCGCACGTGGCCTTCGCCCTGGCCTGAAAGCAGCACCTGGCGTTGTTCGGCGTCGTGGGTCAGGGACAGGCCCGGATCCTCGTCCACCAACTTGCTCAGCGCACCCGAGAGCCGGACGTCGTCGTTGCGGTTCCTGGCCATCAGCGCCACGGCGAACAGCGGGCGCCGGGGCCGGGCGGCGCCGTTCACCGACTGGGGCTGGCCGCTGGTTGAAAGCACCTGGCCGGCGGTGGCCTGCTCCACCTTTCCGATGGCGCAGATGTCGCCTGCGGGCGCTTCGGTGATCTTCTTCAACGCCGAGCCCTGAACCTGCGACAGCCCGCCGGCGCGGCTCTTCGAGCCATCCCCCATGACGAACTCCGCCCCGTCCGGCAGTCGCCCGCCGAACACGCGGACATAGGCCAGCTTGCCGGACTGGCCCGTATAGGCCGTCTTCAGGACGTAGGCGCCGCTGGTCACGCCCAGTCGTCCGGCCGCCTTCCCGGCCGGCGGGGTTTCATGCCGCAGCGCCTTCAGCAGCCTGCGGATGCCGAAGCCGTTCTGGGCCGAGCCGAAGAACACCGGCACGATGAGGCCGTCGTTCATCTCGCGCACCAGGTCGGCGAACACGGCGTCGCGGCTGGGCTGCACGTCGGTGAGCAGCTGTTCCAGCAGCGCGTCATCGAAGTCGGCGATCTGCTCCAGCATGTGGAAGCGCGCGTCCGCCTCCTCCTGCTGCAGGTCGGTCGGGATCTCCACCAGCTCGCTGGGCTTGCCCGGCCGGTAGACGAAGCGTCGCTCAAGGGTCAGGTCGATGTAGCCGTCCACCTTGTCGCCGTTCCAGGTCGGGATCTGGCGCGCCACCAGCGGGCTCGACGACACCGGCGCCAGCGCCTGGAGCAGCTCGGCCACCGATCCGTGGGCCTGGTCCATCTTGTTGATGAACAGGGCGTGCGGCACGCCCAGGCGTTCCAACTCGCGCAGCATCGGCTGCAGCAGGATGGCCTTGGCCGGGTCGGGCTCGGCCACGACGATGGCGAGGTCGACGGCAGGCAACGCCTTGTCGATCTCGCAGCAGAACTCAAGGGATCCCGGGCAATCGACGACCACATAGCGGTCGCCCATGAAATCGAAGCCGGCGAAGTTCAACTCGACCGAATGGCCATGCGCCTTCGCCTCGGGGCTGGAGTCCCCGATCTCGCCAGGTCTGACGGCCTGCCCGGTGGCGGCCTGCAGCAGGGCTTCCATCAGAGCGGTCTTGCCGGCGCTCGTGGGGCCGACGAGCGCGAGCGCCCGCACCGACCCCGTGTCTAGGATTGCCATGGTCGCGTTCTCCCATCACCGATGGCGCCGAGGGCGCCCGCCTTGCGGGAGTTCGTGGCGCCCTTGCGCGCGGTTACGAGCGGTCTCTGACCGGTACAGGTCAGCCAACGCCGCCCTACGGGGAAACCCTACGCCGGGAGTTCGGGAGCCGTGCTCAAGAAGTCGTGAGCGGTCTCTACCGGTCCAACGCCGACCGGATGGCGAGCGCGCCGGTGCGCGCCCGCCCGCGAGCGGCGATGGCAGTCTCGTCGGCCGGAGCCTCGCGAGCCCGCCCGTAGAGCCAGCCCTGGGCATAGTGCACGCCGGCGCGGCGGACGGCGTCTTCCGCCTCGGGTGTTTCCACCATCTCGGCCAGGGTCCGCACGTTCAGCTCGGCGCACATGTTCACGAGGTGCTTGACGAACGTCGCCTCTCGCCCGCCGTGGGCCAGGTCGCGGATGTAGCGGCCATCGATCTTCACCACGTCGAGCGTGAGCTGCTGGAGGTAGGCGAGGGAGGCGGCGCCGGCTCCGAAGTCGTCGAGGCAGACCTCGCAGCCGGCGGCTCGAAGCGCCTGCAGGTGCCGGTCGGCCAGGGCCAGATCCTCGACCGCCGCGCTTTCCGTCAGCTCGAACATCAGCCGGCCGCTGGCCCAGGGCCGCGCCTTGAGCAGGCTGAGCGCCCCCTCGATATAGCTTTCGCGTATCACGCTGCGGCCCGAGACGTTGACCGCCAGGACCAGCGCCGGCTCGCGTTGGAGGACCTGGAGCGTCTCCTCCAGGATCGCCATGTCCAGCGGCTCGATCAGGTCCATCTCCTCGGCCATGCGGATGGTCGGGAACGGGCTGCCCTGGGATCCGAAGCGGACCAGCACCTCGTGATGGTGCAGGCTGCCGTCGCCCAGGGTGACGACGGGCTGGTAGGCGAGGGTGAAGCGGCGGTCGCGGATGGCGGCGCCCAGGGCGCCCGCCTTGCTGAGCGTCGTCTGCATCGCCGCCTCCAGCGCTTCGGAGAGGTCGCCGGGCAGGACGCCGGACAGGCCGTCCTTCAGAACCAGGTTGAGGGCATAGCGCAGCGCCTGCATCCGCGGCTTGCGGGCCTCGAGGCCGGTCATGGGCATGGCCTCGGCGGTGGCCGCGACCTCGGCCATGCCGGCGTTGGCGAACGCGCGATCGATCCGCTCGACGATGGCGCCGGCCGACTCCGTGCGTGCGCGAACGAGGGCGTAGCGATCCGGCCCCACCTCGGTGGCCGCCTCACCCCGATAGGCCTGGGCGCGGAGGACGCCGGCGATCAGGGCCTGGAGGCGGGCTGGGTCCTGTTTGGCTGCCGCGGAGTTTGAAAGGCCTCCGAGCTGCACGAAGGCCAGCTCCAGATCCTGCGACGCGCCGGCCAGCAGCTCGGCGGCGCGCGCCTCGAAGGCGTCGCGGCTCTGCAATCCGGATGGGCCGCGGCCATTGGCGCGCGAGAGGGCGCACGAGATCGCCCCCTTGTTGTGCGCCAGGCGGATCGCCGTGAGACTGGCATGGCCGTCCGGCTTGCCCGTCACCTTGACCACGACAGGCCCGGCGCGGGCGCCGTCGTCCAAGCCTGCGAACAGGGCGTCCAGCATCGGCTCATCTTCAGCGTCGAACAGGCTCTGCCAGGGCCGCTCGGCGAGCGCGCTGTCGGTCAAGCCCAACACCGCGTCGCCGGCGCCGAGCGCGAAGCCGACCCGTCCGTCCGTCCGGATCTCGAGCAGCAGGTCGGCGGCGGCGAAGCCAAAACCCAGGAAGCGGTGCGCAGACGACAAGTTGGAATGTTCCCCTGGCCGGCAAGCTGCGCGCCTGGGCCTTAAGATCAAGTGTGCGCCGAGGTTGCGTGACGAGCCCTCCCGCGCGGTGTACCGGCGCAAGGATCATGAGCGAGACCTCGAGTCCCAAACCCCCGGAGCGCCCGACCGCGCGCGTGCTGCTGTTCGACGCGCTGGATCGCATCCTGCTGATGAAGGGGCGCCTGCCCGGCGCGGCGGATCGGCCCGGCGCCTGGTTCACCGTGGGCGGTGGGGTGGAACTCGGCGAGACCCTGGTCCAGGCGGCTGCCCGCGAAATACGCGAGGAGACCGGAATCGTCGACTTCGTGCTGGGTCCGGTGGTGTGGCGACGCGAGGGGATGATGCGCATGCCCGAGCCGACGCTCTGCAGGGAGAGCTATATCGTCGCGCGCTGCGCCGGCGGCGATCCCGTGCGTGACGGCTGGAACGCGATGGAGCGCGAGTTCATCGACGACATCCGCTGGTGGACGCTGGCCGAGCTGCAGGCCACGCGGGACCGGGTCTTTCCGCCAGGGCTGGCAGATCGCCTGCGTCCGCTCTTGGCGGGGCGTTTGCCGACCGAGCCGCAGATTATCCCGTGGCTCTGAGGGTAGCCGAAGCCTCGCTTGAAGGTAAGGCGAGGTTCAGAAGGATACGCA
>DASVNS010000353.1:0-2029 GCA_036383735.1 Phenylobacterium sp.
CTTTGCCGCCTCGCCGCCGGTCCGCGCCATCACGACATAGACGTCGGAAACCCCCGCCCCGGAGATGAACGCCTTGGAGCCGTTCAGGACGTACGCGTCGCCATCCTTCGCCGCCGTCGTCCGCAGGGCCGCCGCGTCCGAGCCCGAGCCGGCCTCGGTCAGGCAGTAGGAGGCGATGAGGTCCATCGCGGTCAGCTTGGGCAGGTAGCGATGGCGCAGCTCCTCCGACCCGAACCGATCGATCATCCACGACGCCATGTTGTGGATCGAGATGAAGGCGGCCGTGGCCACGTCGCCATATGAGAGCTGTTCGAACACCAGGGTGGCGTCCAGGCGCGACAGGGCCGAGCCGCCCACGTCCTCGCGCACGTACAGCCCGGCGAAACCCAGTTGGGCGGCGGCGCGCAGCACGTCCACCGGGAAGGTCTTTTCCTCGTCCCAGCGCGCGGAATGCGGCGCCAGCTCGGCGGCGGCGAAGGCGCGCGCGGCCTCTTCGATGGCCCGCTGATCTTCGTTCAGTTCGAAGTCCATGGCTTGGGATTCGCGCGCCGAGTGCGGCGTGTCAACGCGGAAGACTTGCCTCGTTGGCCCCTGCGGGTGCACACGCCGCCCATGACGAAAGCCCCCCTCGCCGCCTACCCCGCCCTGCGCATGCGCCGTCTGCGTCAGGCCGACTGGATCCGCCGGATGGTGCGCGAGACGGTGCTGACGCCGAGCGACCTGATCTGGTCGATGGTGGTGCATGAGGGCGAAGGGACGATCCCCGTCGGCTCCATGCCGGGCGTCAGCCGGCTGTCGGTGAAGGATGCCGCCACCGCGGCCAAGGAAGCGCGCGCCCTCGGAATCCCCGCGATCGCCGTCTTCCCGCACATCGACGGCGCCAAGAAGGATGCGGCCGGAACGCTGGCGCACGACCCGAACGGCCTGGTCGCGACGGCGGTGAAGGCGATGAAGGACGCGGCGCCGGAGGTTGGCGTCATGTGCGACGTGGCGCTGGATCCCTTCACGGACCACGGCCACGACGGACTGCTCGAAAACGGCCGGATCGTGAACGATCCCACGATCGAGACCCTGGTCGCCCAGGGCCTGATGCAGGCCAGGGCCGGCTGCGACATCCTCGCCCCCAGCGACATGATGGACGGCCGGGTGGGCGTGCTGCGCAAGGCGCTGGAGGCCGAGGGCCTGCAGGACGTGATGATCATGTCCTACGCCGCGAAATACGCCTCGGCTTTCTACGGCCCTTACCGCGAGGCCATCGGCTCGGGGAAGCTGGGCGCCGGCTCGGTGGACAACCCCGGCGACAAGAAGACCTACCAGATGGATGCGGCCAACCATGCCGAGGCGCTGCGCGAGGTGGCGCTCGACATCGCCGAGGGCGCCGACATGGTGATGGTGAAGCCAGGCATGCCGTACCTCGACATCGTGCGCCAGGTGGTCGACGCCTTCTCGATGCCCACCTATGCGTTCCAGGTCTCCGGCGAATACGCCATGCTCATGGCCGCCGCCCAGAACGGCTGGCTGGACGAGGAGCGCGCCATCCTGGAAAGCCTGGGCGCCTTCAAGCGCGCGGGGGCCGCCGGGGTGATCACCTATTTCGCACCGCGCGCCGCCCGGCTGCTGGGCGCCTGACCAGGGTTCGCTGCGCGCCTATCGGGGCGTCTGCAGCCACTCGCGCAGGATCGCATTGACCTTGTCCGGCGCTTCCTGCTGCACCCAGTGGGACACGCCCGGAAGCCGCCGGACGGTCAGGTCGCGCACGTAGGCGTCCGTGCCGTCGAGCAGTTCGATGCCGAGCGCCGAGTCTTTCTCGCCCCAGACGATCAGGGTGGGGGTCTCGATGATCGGCCACGGCCCCGCCAGCTTGCCCTGCAGCCGCAAGGCGGCGCGATACCAGTTGATCATCCCCGTCATGGCGCCGGGCCGCTGGGCGTCGCGGGCATAGCGGTCCAGCACGTCGGGCGTGAAGTGGGTCTTATCGACGGCCATGTCGTAGAAGGCGCGGCGAACCGCGCGGGCGTCGTTGGCCGTG
>DASVNS010000354.1:0-21652 GCA_036383735.1 Phenylobacterium sp.
CCTGGTTCACCATGCACCTGGCCATGCTCGCCGGCATCAATTTCGCCAGCCTTGCCGTCGGGGTCACAGAAGGGCGATTCTCAGCGGTGAACACGTTTCTTCGCGTCGTTCCCGGCGGGGTTCTTGCGCCGGACGGAAAGCCGTGGGTTCACGCCCGGCACATTGCCCGCGACTGGCTCTACTTCCTGTCTGTCGACCTGCCGGCCCGCGTCCGGCACACGCTGAACCGGCCGGCGAACTTTCCCGACTAGCTGCCCGCCAGGCGTCTGGCGCATCGAATCCGTTCCGCCGCCGTCCCCAATGCGGGTGAAGCGGCGGTTTCCTGCCAAGGCGATAGTCCCAGCGGGCCATCCCGGCCGCGCAACCTTTATGGCACGCCAGGCAAGCCGGCTCGGCTATCTGCCGCGGGCCGATTTCGGAGGGGCTTTGTGGAGCAACTGGCTGTTGACGGGCAGGTAGGGGTCGCGGCGCGGGATGGTCGTCCGCAAGCCGCCTTCCGCCGCGAGGCGCCGGTGTCGTCCAGGCGGTTCCTCGAAGAAGTGGAGCGGATGGCGGACGATGGGCGCCAGGGCCTGCGCTACCTGCGCCACCAGTATGTGCGCTTCTACGAGACCTACCGGTTCATCCTCCGACACTATGGCGTTCCGCGCCGGCTGGCCTCATTCGGCGCGGGCGGCGCCTATCTGGAAGCCGCCCTTGCCAGCCTGCATGGGGTGGAGGTTCTGGTGTTCGACTTCCCGGCGGCGCTGGAGCAGCATCGCGCGGTCTACGAGCAATTCGGCTTCCGTGCGGTGGCGGTCGACCTCACAAAAGAATCCCAGGCGCTCGGGCGGCTCGGTCAGGTCGATTTGATCCTGTGCGCCGAAATCGTCGAGCATCTTCCCGTACCCCCGTCCGTACAGTTCGCGGACAATCTGCAGCGCCTCGGCGCCGACGTTCCGATGGTGGTCACGACCCCCAACGCGAGTTCGCTTCGCCACCTCATGAAGCTGCTCTTCATGCAACCGCTGCTGCCCGCGCCCGAGCTTACGTTCGGCGAGGTGTGCTTCGAGAACGAGGGCGTTCACCGACGCGAGTATGTGCCGGCGGAGCTGCGGAGGGCTCTACAAGCGGTAGGTCATCATGTGCTGGGGCTGGACTACTGTTGGTACCATCGGCCGGAGCGACCGGCGGAATACGTTCTCTACCCGATCGAGACGCTCATCGGGCGTTTCCGTCCCTGCATGATCGTGGGTTCACGGCCGGATGCGATGGGCAGGCCTTGCGGCCCTGGCGTGGCTCCGGTTTCGCGCGCCGCTTAGCGTCCCTCCAGGGGTAGCCCATCACAGGCGCAAGCGCGCGCACCGCGCTATTGTCGCCCGCGCGTGGGCGCGTGATTGTACCTGATGCTCTTACCGCCCTGCCCTCCATGCAGATCCGAGACCCGCGCCAAGGCGCCCCTGCGCCCGGGCCGCGATGCCTGACCTCTTCAGTCCGCTGACGCTCAAGGACGTCACCCTGCGCAATCGCATCGCCATGTCGCCGATGACGATGTACCGATCCACCGACGGCCAGATGACCGACTTCCACCTGATGTTGCTCGGCTCTCGGGCCGCGGGCGGTTTCGGCCTCGTGTTCCCCGAACAGCTGGCGATCACGCCCGACGGACGCACCGGCGTCGGCTGCGGCGGCATCTGGGACGATGCACAGGTGCCGGGCCTGTCCCGCGTCACCGCGATCATCAAGGATATGGGTGCGGTCCCGGCCATCCAGCTCGGCCACACAGGTCGCAAGGGCAGCGTGCTGAAGCCTTGGCAGGGCGGCGCGCAAATCGCGGCGGACCAGGCCGACGGCTGGCGCGTGGTGGGCCCGTCCAACCTGCCGTACGGCGGCAAGCTGGACCAGCCGGTTCACGAGCTGACGCGGGAGGAAATCGGCGCGCTGCATCGCGCCTATGCCCAGGCTGCGCGACGGGCGCTCGACGCCGGCTTCGAGTGGCTCGAAATGCACTTCGCCCACGGCTACCTGGGCGCCAGCTTCTTCTCGCCGCTCGCGAACAAGCGGACGGACCTCTATGGCGGCAGCCTTGAGAACAGGATGCGCTTCCATCTCGAGGCGCTCGACGCCGTGCGCCGGGTGTGGCCCGAGCGGCTGCCGCTCACGGTTCGCCTCGGCGCCGACGATCTCCACGCGGACGGCGTTCAGTTCGACGAGGCGGTCGCCGCACTTGCCGTGATGAAGCGGCACGGCGTCGATTTCGCCGACCTCAGCCTTGGCTTCAACACCGACGCCCTGAACGAACGTCCGTTCGACCAGCTGGCCTTCATGGTCGAACGCGGCGCGCGGGTGCGGCGTGAACTGGACATGCCGGTCGGGGTCAGCTGGAACCTTGGCCTTCCCGCCATCGCGGACCAGGTGATCCGCGAGGAGCTGATCGACCTCGTCTTCCTCGGACGGCCGGCCCTGTCCAACCCGCACTGGCCGGTCTGGGCCGCCCGGGAGCTGGCGCATCCCGACCCGTTCGCCCTGATCCCCGAGGACTGGAGTTGGTGGCTTCGCAACCTCCGCGCCCACCGATCGTGCCTCGGCTGGCCGGAACCCCCCGAACCGGCCCGCGGCAGCCCGCCGTAGGCTCGAACGGATCCCGGCCTGGCCGCCGTCAGACGGTCACGTCGACGAGGCTGCCCGTTTCGGACGCCGCCGTCGGATCCACGGCGGGCGGGGGGCTGGCAGGCGGCTGTGTCGCCGGCGGAACCGGTGCATGCCGCGCCTTCGCCAAGCTGGACACCAACGCCCCGAAATCCGCACCCTTGGCGGTCGGGTCGGCAGCTCTTGCCTGTTGAGCGGGGTTCAGGGGTCTGTCCCCGGCAAGTTTCGCCGTGTGGACGTGCGCGTGCGCCGCGCCGATCGCTGAAGGCATAGGTCGCTCCTTGTTGACCGGCTCAACCATCGCAAGACCTGTGCCGGAACGGGACGCACGCGCCGCGGGCATGAAGCCAACCGGCGCGCTATGCCGTCACTCCTCCATCGCCTCTCCAGACCCGCCGAGCTCGGCGGGGAAGTCCTTCAGCTTCGGCAAGCCATCCTTCATCGGCAGCACGGTTTCGGCGTAGTTGATGTGCACCCCCGGCTGGAAATCGAGGCCGGGAAGCGTGGCTGCGAAGACGTCCACCACTCCGAACGGCGGATGGTTGGTCATCAGGTGCCCGCCGCACCTGGCGCAGTACTGGCGTTGGCTCAGATCGGTCTTCTGGTAGGTGGCGACGTTCTCGGCGCCCGAAACGACCTTCACGACCTCGGGCTTCCAGAGGGTGAACGCGTTCACCGGGCCGCCGGACCACGAGCGGCATGAGCGGCAATGGCAATATCCCATGCCCTCCGGTTCGCCGCTCACCTCGATGGCGACCGCCCCGCAGAAGCAGCTTCCGACGTATGACATGACAATCTCCCTCTCGTGGTTTCGACAACGCGGGCGGAGAGCGGCGGCGAGCGTTTCGGCCCGCCGTCCGGTGTTGTTGCACGTCGAAGCGTAGTCCCCCTGTGGGCGCAGGCAAGGTCACGCCGCGCACGGCCGAGGTTTAGCGCGGCGCAAAGGTCGGAGGCGCGCCGGCTGGGCGCCGCACCTCCCGTCTTCAGGAAGGGTCAGGACGCCTCGGCGTATCCCGCGTACGAGTCCTTGAGGCTGGCCTTGTTCAGCAGCATTTCCGCGACCTGTTTCTCGCCGCTAGCGTCGAACACGCGGGTCCGGAACCAGCAGGACTCGGTGCGCCGGCTCTCGGCCACGGCCACGACCTCGCGCCGCAGGACATACTCTTCGCCGACAAACAGCGGTCCATCGATGAGGCGGATCTGCTGGTCGGCGAAAAGTCCCACCACGGGGCGCTTCGTCGGGAATTCGGCCTCCTCGCTGGTGTACTCGAAGAGCACGCTCAGCATCTCGAGGGGGATGATCGGCCGGCCCCAGGGTGAGGCCGCGGCGTCCGTGTACCAGAGCGAGGTCTCGGTGATAGCGGACAATTTCTGGTTGAGACTGAAGGGATATAGGTCGCCCATGTTCTGGTCGAACTCCATCCGCACGCGTTCGTCCTTCGCGCCGGTCATCCCAACCTTGATGTCTTCCAGGATCAGCAGCTTCCCCGGCGGCCGCAACGCGGCCAGGCGCTGCTCGAGCAGGGTGGGGCCGGTGTCCGCCCCCAGGCTGGCGCTGGCCTCCAGCACCGGCGTGCCGTCGGCCTTCTCGGCCCAGACGCGGGTCGAAAGAGCGCCCTCGGCCGGGATCTCGGCGAACGCCCGCACCTCTTCGCCCTCGACGACCATGTTCAGATAGTGGGACGAGATGCAGCCCCGCTCGAACCAGGCCTGGCCCCAGATCTTCGCCATCAGCGGTGGGAAGAGGCTGAAATGCGTGGGCCCTTCGATCGGACCGGCGCGCAGGCCCAGCTTCTCGGCGGTGGCGTCGTCGTGGATCGACGTATGTCCGTCGTAGGCCTGGTCGCCCAGCATCTGGCGAGGCTTCCGGAGCGGTCCGACGAGCGCCAAGGGTGTGTCAAAGGTCATTGCGGATTCCCATCGCCAGGGGGCTATTCAAACAGACGTTCGCGTGAACTTGACTCTTATGTCGAAGCGTCGCCGACGTCAAAGGTGCTGACAACCGGCCGTCTGGCCGGCGCGCGCGCCTCCCGCCGGAAACCTCGTTGCCAAACCCCTGCGCCGGCGGCAGACAAGGGTCATGGAGCAGCAGCCCACGGACCTCGCGGCAGACGCGCAATCCCTTCGGGGACCGATCGCGAACCTGGTCAATCAAGGTCGTCTGAAGGAGGCCAAGGAGCAATGCGCCGCGGGCCGGCTCCGGTTTCCCCAGGACGCTTGGCTGGCGACGATGCAGGCTTATGTGCTCCTGATCTTTGGCGAGAGCAAAGAGGCCGCCACGGTCGCGTCCGAGGCCCTGAGCCTCGGCTCCGAGGATCCGCTCGTGTGGCTGGTGCTGGGAGCGGCCCACCGCAACCGCGGGCGCCATGAGGACGCCGTGGAGGCGCTCGCGCACGCGCACCTGGACTTCCCCGACCGCACCGACGCGGCCACGATGCTGATCGAGGAAACGGCTGCGGCCTATGGGGTCGAGCGGGGCAGGAAGGCCTTCGAAGAGGTCTTCGAGCGGCTGCCTCATCAAGACGTCACGATGTCTTGGGCCAAGCTGCTGTTCGGGGCGGGCCTCGACGACGAGATGCCATCCGGCGCGGTCTCGGCCGCAATCATGTCCGTCCCCCAGTGGGTCGCCCGATCGGGCGCGGCGCTCGACTGGCTCGGCGAGCGGGAGGTCGTGCAGGTGGAAGACCCGCCGATCTTCGGCGAGCCGCCGAAGGATCGCTTCGCCGCCAGTGTTCCGGGCTACGTGACCTATGCCACCACCCTGCGCGACGCGACGATCTTCGCCAAGTCGAGCATCATCCTCACGGCCGATGGCGCGGCGCTGAACGACACCCTGGCAGACGAGAGGTTCGGCCGGTTCGTCGACATCCCCCACGAGACCCTTGTGGCCGCTCGCGCCGGCGAGCGCATGCTGCTGGACACCGGCCGCTATCAATTTGTGGAGATCGACAGCGCGGTGATGCTGTCGGGAGCGGCGTCCGAGCACTTCGGCCACTGGGTGCCGGAGTACCTGTGCAAGCTGCCCTATCTGGAACATCACCCCCGCTTCGCGGAGCTCCCGATCATCGTCGACAGCGGCATGCCGGCCCAGCATGTGGAATTCCTCAGCCTCCTGGTTCCAAATCGCATCGTGCAGATCCCGGCGGGGGTCGCCATGCGATGCGGCGAGTTGCTCGTGGCGTCGCCCATGACCTTCTTCCCGGTGCACATGACGCCCAACCACGAGGTTCCCCCGGAAAACCAAGGCGGGGTCGCAACGGGCTGCCTCCGCTTCATCCAGGAGCGGATCCGGGACCGCATGGGGCAACCGGAGCCTCAGGGCCGCAAGCTGTACCTGTCGCGCAAGAACAGCACCTGGCGGCGCCTGCTCAATGAGGACGAAATCGGCGCGGCGCTCGCCGAGCGTGGGTTCGAGGTGGTCTATCCCGAAGAAATGAGCTTCACCGAGCAGGTGCGGATGTTCCAGTCGGCGGACGTCGTGGTCGCCCCGAACGGATCATCGGTGGTGAACGCGATCCACGCCTCCACGGACCTGAAGCTCGTCGTGCTGTCGCAGCGAAGCCTGTTCAACTGGCGCACCTTCAACGGGTGCATGCGCGAACTCGGCTACGATATGACTCTCGTCTGCTCGGAAGCGGGGAACGAAGAGAAGCACTCAAACTACGCGATGCCGCTTGCGACTCTCCTGGACGCCTTGGACTCCTTGCCTCCCTGACAACGAGGGCCGACGCAGGCGCGTTGACAATATTGGGCGGCGCACGGTTGAGTTCCCACATCAGACTTGGGCCGGGGCGCACGAGGAATGGCCGCAAAACGGTAGACCCGTCGCCGCGCCATCCAGCCAATCATGATCAGCGTGAAGAAGATCCCCGTCGCAAGGCCACGGCTGCCCCCGCTGGCCGCGCTGGCGCCCTACATCGAGCAGATCGACAACGCGCGCTGGTACTCCAATTTCGGGCCGCTTTGCGAAGCGTTCGAGTCTCGCCTGGCGGACCGCTTCGGCCTTGCGCCAGGTGACGTCTGCACGATCTCCAACGCCACCGTCGGCCTCCGCCTGGCGCTGGAAACCACGGGCGTCACGGCGGGTGGGCTCTGTCTGCTGCCGAGTTGGACCTTCTCGGCGTCAGCGCACGCGGCGGTCGAGGCGGGCCTCGTTCCCTTCTTCACCGACGTGGACAACGAGGGCCTGCTGACCCCGGATATCGCCCGCGAAGCGCTGGCCAGGGCGCCTGGGGAGGTGGTCGCGGTCATGCCGGTCGCCGTGTGCGGCCAGCCGATCGACCCTGAACCCTGGGACCGGTTCTCAGCGGAAACAGGCCTTCCGGTTGTTCTCGACGCGGCGCCTGGCTTCGATGGAGCCCGCGCAGGCCGCCTGATCTCCGTCGTTAGCCTGCACGCCACCAAGGTGCTGGGTGTCGGTGAGGGCGGATTCGTCATGTCGTCCGACCCCGCGCTGATCGCTGACTTCCGGCAGAGGTCCAACTTCGGTTTCCGGGGCAGCCGCGAAGCGAAGATGGCGGCCACCAACGGCAAGCTCAGCGAGTACGCCGCGGCGCTGGGCCTGGCGGGCCTGGACGAATGGTCGGACCGGCGCGCCGCGTTCCAGGCGGCAGCCATGCGCTACCGCGAGAACCTCGCCGACTTGCCCGACGTCAGCCTGCCAACCGGCTGGGGACCTGACTGGATCTCCACCACCTGCGTCGTCCGTCTGGGGGACCCGGCCTGGCTCATGACGGTGCTCGAACGGCTGCATGGCGCCAGCGTGGAGACCCGGGCCTGGTGGGGTCGGGGCATGCACACCCACGCGGCCTTTGCCGGCCATCCCCGCCTTCCCGTGCCTGTCACCGAGCGGCTCGCCGAGACGGTGCTGGGCCTGCCCTTCTACATCGACATGACCGCGGAGAGCATCGATACGGTGTGCGCTGCGCTGCGCGAAGGGGTGGAACGCTGCGCCTGATCCGTACATGAGCCGGGTGGTCGAGACAGCGGCCGGCTCGAACACCGCGCCGAGTCGCCGCCACCCCATCGACGATCAGCTTTCCCAGTAGCCGTTGGCCGCCACGAGGGCGCGATAGTCGTCGCTGGTGACGCCCACCATGATCCGGTCCCAATAGCGCCCGCCGCGATAATACCAGTCGCGTTGGCGGCCCTCTTCCTTCCAGGCGCACTTGCCCAGGTACACGCCCAGCGACACCTCGTTGTAGGCGATCATCGAGCCGTCCAGCCGGCGCAGGTGAAGTTCGTCGAAGGCGTAGCGCATGGTGGCCATGATCACATCGACGCCGACGCCCCGGCCGCGCATGGAAGGATCCCCGATCATCATGCCGTGGAAGGCGTTGTTGTCCTTCCAATTGATGTCGACAAGGTTGGCCGTGCCCACCAGCCCCGTGCCCGGATAATCGATCGCGAAGCGCTGGTTGAGGACATCGCCGGCCAGGCTCTCGAACCAGAGCCGGGTGTGGCGCAGCGAGCTCGGGAACCGCCAGCCGCCCAGCAGCGCCCAGAGATCGGGGTCGTTACCCCATTTGTGCAGGGTCGGGAGGTCGTCCTCCTCGATAGCCCGCAGCGTCACGACCTTGCCCTTGATGCTCATCGCATCGCTCCATCTCGCGGCTTCCCCCGATAGGCCGGGAAGAAGCCGTTGTCCTCGGCTCCGGCGCTGAGCGCCTGGTAGGCGTCGGCGTCCAGCACCGCGCCACAGAGCCATGAGGCCGCGATTCTGTTTGAGAAACCTTTCTTGAAGCGGATGAGGCCATCCGCCGGATCCTCACCCGCCCCCGCCCCGCCGCCGAAATTGATGACCCCGCAGTCGGTGAGCGCCTCGACGGCCAGGGCGTTCACGGCATAGGCGGCGCCATTGCGATACCCCTCCGGGGACGACGCCGCGAGATGGCTCACGGCATATCCGGCGTCGGTGACGAAGAGGTGCGCCGAGACGAGCCCGCCCTCCATGAACGCGCCGAACGCCCGCAAGCCCGGCAGCCGGGCGAGAGCTGCGTGGTGGGCGAGTGGGAAGGCGTGCAGGCCGCCAAGCGCATGTCGGGCGGAGAGCTCGCCATAGAGCGCCTCCCAGGACGCGAGGTGTTCCGCCAGCACGATCTCACGCGCCTCGACCCGACCCGTGGCGCGACGGATTTCATAGCGATGGTGCTTGTCGTAGGCCTGTGGTCCCAGGGTACGGTCGTAGAGGAAGTGGGCCTTGAACCGGCGAACGGCGCCGAACGCCTGCTGCAAGTCTTCAAGCGGCGGCCGAAGCCGGTCGTCGGTGACAAGCACCACCGACACCAGCCCCGCCGCCCGCAGCCGCTCCAACCCGCCCGGAAGGTCGGCGGCGGGATCGAGGGCGGCCAGCGGATAGGTCCCCACGGCGTCGCGCCGGGTCCCGCAGGGCGTGTCGCGCAAGAGCACCTCGCAGCCCCACTCCGGAACGGCGAACGGCCTGCCGACATGCCCCAGGCTGCGGGCGTAGGCGTCGGTGGCATAGGGATGGCTCACCCCAGGTGCTCCACGACCGCGTCGGCGATCCGCGTCATCTCCGTCGCGCCGTAGCGGTGGTCGCAGGGAAGGGTGAGCAACTCGCGGGTCCAGCTGGCTTCGCGGGGAAAAGCCTCGGCCGGCGCAGCGATCCTTGGCCAGTGCACCGCGGCGAAGATCCGCTGCGCGTGGAGCGCGTCGAGCAGCCGGGCGCGCACGGCCGGGTCCAGCCGCAACACATAGCCCAGCGGCGGGCTCTCCATCGGCCCGGTCAGAGCGGACCAGCGTCGCAGCCGGCCATCCAGCGCACGCCAGTTCGCGAGACGCGCCTGGACCAGCGGCGCGAGCGGCGCGTTGGCGAGGATCGCCAGGCTCCGCTCCGTGGCGGCCTGCGGCGCGGCGGTCATGGCCCTCTCCTTTGCCTGGTTCGCGGCGTGCCAGGAGCCATTGTCCAGGCCGGCCGGATCGGCGCTGCGCAACAGCGGCGCGCGCCATAGGGCTTCGGCGTCGGCCTGCGATGCGGGTTGCGGCAGAACCGCCTCTGGATGGAGCGAGACGAGAATTCCGCCGTCGGCCACGCCCAGCAGCTTGCGCGGGCTGTAGAGAGCATAGCGGCCACATGCCGGCAGGCCGGGTCCAAGCGCCTGGGCGCGGTCTTCGACGATGACCAGGTCGCTCCGGCGGCACGCGAAGTCGCGGATGCGCTCGGCGACGGCGAGGCCAAAATAGGCGACGACCACGACCAGGTCTCCGGGCTTCGCGTCCGCATCGACCACCGCCACGTCGGCCTCGAAGCCCGACCCCACGGGGTAAAAGCGCACCCGGTCCGACGCCACCGCCTCAAGCAGGTCGGCGCATAGGAACGCGGGCGCCCAAATCCGGGCGTCCGGAAACATCGCCGCCAGAGCGCCTAGCGCCGAGCGCGCGTTTACAAATGCTGCGTAGGGCCGACCGGCGGTCCAGGAGTCCAGCACGCTCGGACCGTCTGCCGCGGGACATTCGTGAAGCTCGAAGAAGCCACCGATGGGCATTGGCCCAGGCGTGTTGGTCCCAGCCGGCGCAGTCATGCACGCTCCCGCGGCGGGGCCTGGCCCCACCAGGTCAGGCGGCCTTTCGGCAGCTGTAGCCTCCGTCGAACGTGAAGCTCGCCAGTTCCGGTCTGCATCTGGTCCTGGCATAGGCCGCGGCCGCAAGCGGCGCCATCAGATTTCGATGGGACCAGCAGCGGAAGACAGGGGCTACGAGCGGAGGGTGTTCTCTGCCTTCATGGCCTCGTAGGCGCGGCGCAGCGTGGCGGCGGCCTCGTCGATCTGGGCCTGGAACAGGTCGAGCTGGCGCTCGTAGGTTCCGTCTTCAAGCTTCTCGATCACCGGGTCGATCGCGACCGGTTTGAGCTTTGCGTTCGCCGCCATCACCCACCTCTCTTGTTGAGGCGGAGTGTGCGCCCGCTACAGCTTCCCGCCGATTAACGGGCCTAAACCGGAGCCATGGACAGCTTGCGGCGCTCGGTCGCAGCCACCAGCTCGGCCCAGATGTCTTCCTGGCGCGCCAGGTCGCCGGCGACCTCGGCCGCGGCCTGGGCCACGATGAGGGCGGCGCGCAAACGGTTGTTCTCGGCCTGCAACGCCGGAATATGCAGGTCGCTGTCCTCGCCGACCTCTCCAAGCAAGCCGCGAACGGCCCGGTTCTCCTCGACCAGGATATGGGCCTGGCGGTCCCAGATTTCGCCGGCCACCACCAGGAGCATGGCGGAGAGGGAGAGGTCCGAGGCGCGCTCCGGCTGCGGCACATCCGGCATGGCGTTCTTCATCAACAGGCCGGCCAGCTCGGCCATCACGGCGGGCACGGGCGGGTTCATAGTCGTCCCATCACCTGCAGCATGGCCCGGTCCTGGGCGTTGATCAGCCACCAGGCGGGATAGATCATGATCGGCGCCCGGTTGCCGCCGCGGTTGAACGCCGCCGCCGAGCCGACCCAGATGCCCTGGCCCTTCACGCAGCTGAACAGGATCCACCAGTGGAGGGCGGCGGGATCGGCCTTGAGCCCGCTGGCGAGCTCCCAGGTCGCCACCGCCTCGTCCGGCCGGCAAAGGCCGCCCGCCTGCCCCGGGCGGCCGAAGGTCCAGACCGGCTGTAGGCTCCAGCCCAGGTCTTCGAGGGGATCGCCCAGGTGGCTCATCTCCCAGTCCAGGATGCCATGGATGGCGCCTGCCTTGTCGAACAGGAAGTTGCCGGTGCGGTAGTCGCCATGGACGACGCTCAGTTTCTGGGCCGGCGGCGGGGGGTTGGCGCGAAGCCAGCGGATCGCGGCCCGGGTGACCGGCAAGGGCTCGGCCGCGTCCTTGTCGATCAGGGCTTCCCAGTGGTCCAGTTCGCGCCGCCAGCAGGCGCCCGGGGCTGGCCCCGCCATCCACCGCGTCAGGCCGGCGGCGGCGGGATCGGTCCTGGCGATCTCGCCCAGGATGGTCCACTTGCGCCCGGCGAGCGCCGGCAGCACCGCATCGAAGGCGCCCGACAGCAGTAGCTGCGGCGAGGCCTCGAAGCCGCAGATCTCCTCGGCCACGAAGAACGGGTGGTCCAGGGCGTCGTCCGCCTCCTCCAGCCACAGCATCTCCGGCACGGGTACGGCGGAACCGGCGAACGCGCGATAGGCCTCGAACTCAATCCGCCGCTCGGTGTCGATCAGGCTCGCAGGCGGGTCGCGCCGCAGGATCAGCCGGCGCTCCCGGCTCTCGCCGCCTTCCGTCCAGGAGAGAACGAAGCGGTAGGTCTCGCGGCTCGCCCCGCCCGAGATGCGTTCCAGGCCGGTGACCGCGACGCTGGAAGCGGCTGGTATTTTCCCGGCGATGTAAGCCGCCAGCCGCGGCTCCAGCGGATGCGCCATATCAGGCCATCTTGAAGCGGATCGGCAGATGCTTGGGGCCGTTCACGAAGACCGCCTGGCTGTTGGCCGGCTCGCCCGCCAGTTCCACGGACCGGAGCCTGGGGATCAGCTCCTCCCACAGGATGCGCATCTCCATCTTGGCCAGATGCTGGCCCAGGCAGAGGTGCGCGCCATAGCCGAAGGCCAGGTGCCGGTTCGGCTTGCGGTCCACCCGGAATTCGTCGGGCGCGTCGAACACCGCCTCGTCCCGGTTGCCCGAGGCGTAGCAGAGCATCAGCCAGTCGTTCTGCTTCATCCGGCGGCCCGCGAACTCGGTGTCGGCGGTGACGGTGCGCATGAAGGTCTTCACGGGCGTCGTCCAGCGGATGGACTCGTCCACCAGGCTGGGGATCAGGGAGGGGTCGGCCTGCAGTTTGCGGAGTTCCCCCGGCCGCTCCGCCAGCGCCCACATGGCGCCGCCCGTCGAGGAGGACGTCGTGTCGTGCCCGGCGGTGGCGACGATGATGTAGTAGCTCATCGCCTCCAGGTCCGAGATCGGTTGTCCGTTGACCTGGCTGTTGGCGATCACGCTGGCGAGGTCGTCGGTCGGCCTCTTGCGGCGCGCTTCGGAAAGCTCGCGAAAGTAGTTCGAGAAGTCGATGATGACCTGGAAGTCGATGTCGCGGTCGGGCGCATCCACGAAGGTCGTCGCCTCCCCGCCGCGTCCCAGCTCGGGGTCGGCCGCGCCGAACAGCTCCTGGGTGAGTTTCAGCATCCGCGGCTCGTCGCTTTCCGGCACGCCAAGGATGGTCATGATCACGTGCAATGGGAAATGCAGCGCCACCTCGCTGACGAAGTCGCACTCGCCGCCTTTGGACGCCATCTTGTCGACCGCCGCCCGGGCGATCTCGCGGATGCGGCCCTCCAGGTGCTTGAGGTTTGGCGGCATGAACCAAGCCTGGGTCAGCGCCCGGTACTGGAGATGGTCTGGCGCGTCCATGTGGATCAGGGTGCGCAGCAGGTGGGGACTGCCGCCCATCGTCTCACGGACTTTCCTGTCCACCGCCTGGCTGGTCAGGGTGGGCGAGCGGTCGCCGTTGTGGAACAGGTCGTTCTGGCGGCTGATCTCCAGGATGTCCGCGTGCCGGGTGGCCACCCAGAACGGGTCGACCCCCGCGATCTCGGCGACGCCCATCGGTTCGTTCTCGCGCAGCCAACGATAGGTCTCGTGGATCGTGCCGTCCGCATAGGCGGCCGGAGTGGCCAGGCTGTTGGCCAGCGGCGCTGGAATCCGATGGTCACCCGGGGTGATCACGCCCATTCTCAAAATCGCCGCCGGAGTGACGTGGGGTCACGCAGGACGACGCCTCCCAATTGTTCTTATCGTCGGTGAGTTGATACCCCGGCGCGGCGGCTCGCAAGCATGACCGCGCGTCAACGGAGGCGCGAAATCGATGCTGACCAAGGGCGACGACTATCCGATCCACCAGACCCCGGAGCCGATCGCCTATGCCGGCTCGGACCGAAACTTCTACGACCGCTACTTCTTCAACGCCTATGCTCAAGACGGCTCGGCGTTCGTGGCCATCGCCTACGGCGTCTACCCGGCGCTGAACGTCGCGGACGCCCACATCGCCATCGTCAAGGACGGCCGGGAGCGCTGCCTGCACGCCTCGCGCGTGCTCGGCCTGGAGCGCATGGACCTTCGCGTCGGCCCCATCGGCATCGACGTGCTGGAGCCGCTTCAGAGGCTGAAGGTGACCGTGGCCGCAACCGAGGGCATCGCCGGCGAGATCACCTTCGAGGGCCGCGCCTTCCCGATCGAGGAGCCGCGCTTCGTGAAACGCAACGGGCCGCGCCTGTTCATGGACTACACGCGCCTGACCCAGAACGTCCGGGCTTCCGGCTGGCTGGAGGTGGACGGCGAGCGCATCGAGGTCGCGGGCTGGGTGGGAACCCGCGACCGGTCCTGGGGCATCCGGCCCATCGGCGCCCCGGATCCGCAACCTACCCCGGGCGGCGGGATCACGAGCTTCTTCTGGCAGTGGTCGCCGCTGAACTTCGCTGACCGATCCGTCTATTTCCACATCAACGCCGATCCGGACGGCAAGCCGTGGAACACCCGCGCGGTGATCCTGGAGGATGGCGCGGGACCCGAGGGCGGCTTCCACACCGATACGGCGACCATGGCGACGGAGCTGATCCCGGGCGCCCGGCACGCGAAGGGTGGGGTGCTGACGATCCCGATGGACCAGGGCGTCGCGACCGTGCGGATCGAACCGGTGGCGACGTTCCTGATGCGTGGCGTCGGCTATGGCGGCGACTGGCGGCACGGAGCGCACAAGGGCGATCTGGCCGTGGCGCGCGAAGACCTGGACGCCGAGCGTTTCGATCCCAACGACCCGGGCAACCTGCACATCCAGGCCATCAGCAAGGCCACGCTGTCGGTCCCGGGTCAGCCGGACCAGCCGGGCGTCGGCGTGTTCGAACAGCTGATCCTGGGACCGTATCGTCCCCTGGGGCTGTGAGCCCTATCGGTGGAAGGCTGCCATCAGGCGCACGGCGGCCGGCAGCATGAGCGCGCCCAGCAGCGCAGGAAAGATGAACAGGATCAGAGGCACCGTCAGCTTGGCCGAAAGGCCCAGCGCCTTCTCCTCGGCGCGCAGCATGCGCTTCATCCGCATGTCGATCGAGAACACCGAGAGCGTTTCGCCCAGGCTGGTGCCCATGTCCTCGGCCTGGCGCAGCATGGTCGACAGGGCGCGGGCGTCGTCGATGCCCAGCCGGTCGGCGAACGCAGACCAGGCATCTTTCCGGGCGCGGCCGGCGCGAAGCTCAAGAACGAGGAAGCGCAGGTGGACCGTGAGCGTCGGATAGCGGCGCTCGAGTTCCTCGGTCACCCGGCTCACCGCGGCATCCAGCGACAGGCCGGCCTCCACCGAGGCCACCAGCAGGTCGAGCAGGTCGGGGAAGCCTTCCGAATACTCCCGCTCGCGCGTGGACTTGCGCTGCTTCAGCACGGTTTCGGGGCCATAGAGGGCGATGATCGAGACGACCCCGGCCAGCGCCAGCGCGCCCATGTTGCCGCCCTTATGGCTGATGAGCATGGGCAGGGTCAGGACCACGGCCAGCGTGGCGGTCGCCACGGCCGCGGCCTTGATGCCCAGGAAGATCACCGGCGCTTCGCGGCTGTAGAAGCCTGCCTGCATCAACCGCGAACGAAGCAGCGACACTTTCGCGGGGTCGCGGACCGCGCTCTGCTGGCCCAGCCTGCGGACCGTACCCATCAGTTGCTGGCCCAGGCCGGGGCCGGACTTGTCCACCAGCGGCGCCGACCCCCGCAGCGGACCCGCCGCCCCTGCCCCGGCGAGGCGGCCGCGGCGGAGCGCGCGGACCCGCAGCTCTCCCGCGCCCAGCAGGGCCAGCCCGCCGACCGCGCCGACGGTGAGCACCAGCCCCACCAGATAGATGACGGTTTCGAGAGTCATGGGTTCAAAGCCGCATGTCGATCATGCGCCGCATGATCATATTGCCGACGAATATCCAGAAGCCGATGGCGGCCAGCCCGTAGCGCACCAGCGGCTCGTCGATCACATCGCCGTAGAACTTCGGTGACAGCAGCATGATGGCGCCCATGGCCACGAACGGCGCCGCTGTCAGGATCATGGCCGAGGCTCGACCCTCCGAAGATGCGGCCTGGATCTTCATGCGCATCTTGTGCCGGTCGCGCACGGTATTGGCGTTGAGCTTCAGCAGGCCGGTGAGGTTGCCGCCGGTCCGCTCCTGCAAGCGTACGGTTGCGGCGAAGAGATCGACGTCCGGGTGCTGGCAACGCTCGGACATCCGCTCGACCGCCTGTTCCATGGTGGCGCCGTAGGCGATCTCGTCGGCGGCCATGCCGAACTCGGTGCCGATCGGGTCGGCCATCTCGCGGCCCACCAGCGCCACCGCAGCGGGGACCGGGTGCCCCGCCTCCAGCGAGCGCACGATGATGTCCAGCGCCTGCGGCAGCTGGAAACCGAGGGCCTTGCTGCGGGCGTTCGCCTTGTGCTTGAGCACGCCCAGCGGGACGATGACCCCGCCCAGGAGCGCGCCGCCGGCGAACCCCAGCGGCATCTTGGTGAGCAAACCCAGCCCGAAGGCGCCCAACATGGTCGCGGCCCCCACGTAGGTCAGCCACTTCTTCTGGTCGTAGGACAGGCCCGACGCCACGATGAGGTTGGAGAGCCAGCGCAGGCTCCGCGAGCGCGACCCGGTGGCGGTGAGGCCGCGCTGCTTGCGCAACTCGACCACCAGGGCCGCGACCCCCTCGATCTTCTCGCCGATCCGGAGGCGCTGGTTCAGCTTCCGCTTCTGGGTTGCCACCGTGAGCACGCCCGTCAGGCCCTGCACGCCGGCAAACACCGCCATGCCGATCAGCACCATCACGATGGTCCTGGCGTCGATCGCCATGGGTCAGAGCACCTTGCTGGGGTCGAAGTTCGAGGTGTCGTAGGGGATGCCGCGGCGGAGCATCTCGTCCAGGCAGCGCGGGCGCAGGCCGGTGGCGCGATGCTCGCCGTGCACCGTCCCGTCTTCGTCGGTGTGCGTGCGGTTGAAGAGGAAGATGTCCTGCATCTGCACGACGCTGCCTTCCATGCCCACGATCTCGGTGACGTGGGTGACCTTCCGCTTGCCGTCGGACAGCCGGTTGACCTGGATCACCAGGCCGACCGCCGCCGCGATCTGGAAGCGCACGGCGTCGGCGCCGATGTTCAGCCCCCCCATGGCGACCATCTGTTCCAGGCGGCTGATGGCCTCGCGGGGATTGTTGGAGTGGATGGTGGCCATCGAGCCTTCGTGGCCGGTGTTCATGGCCTGCAGCATGTCGAACGCTTCTTCCGAACGGACTTCGCCCAGGATCACCCGGTCGGGCCGCATCCGCAGGGCGTTCTTCACCAGCTCGCGCTGGCGGATCTCGCCCTTGCCTTCGATGTTCGGCGGTCGGGTTTCCATGCGCACGACGTGAGGCTGCTGCAGCTGGAGTTCGGCGGCGTCTTCGATGGTGATCAGGCGCTCGCCTTCGCTGATCGCGGCCGACAGCGCGTTGAGCAGGGTGGTCTTGCCCGACCCGGTGCCGCCCGAGATGACGGTCGAGACCCGGCTGCGGACCGCGCCGTAGAGGAACTCGGCCATGCTCGGAGTCATGGCATTGAATTCGACCAGCTTCTCCAGCGTCAGCGGCTTCTTGGAGAACTTCCGGATCGAAACCGAACAGCCGTCGATGGCCACCGGCGGGATGGCGGCGTTCACCCGGCTGCCGTCAGCCAGCCGCGCGTCGACCATGGGCTGGCTTTCGTCGATCCGGCGGCCCACGCCGGCGACGATGCGCTGGACGATGCGCAGCAGGTGGTCGTTGTCGCGGAAGTGGATCGGCGTGAGCTCGAGCTCGCCGCGCCGTTCCACGTAGACCTGGAACGGACCGTTGATCAGGATGTCGTTGATCGAGTCGTCCTTGAGCAGGGGCTCGATGGGCCCCAGCCCGACCATCTCGTCGTAGATCGATGCGCCGAGCTCGGCCAGTTCCTTGGTGTTCAGCGCCATCCGCTCGGCCTGGGCGAACTGGGTCACCAGGTTGAGCACCTGCCGGCGCAGTTCGGTCTCCTCCAGCTTGTCCAGCTTGGAGAGGTCCAGTTCGTCGATCAGGCGGCTGTGCAGCCGCAGGCGCAGGTCGAGATTGGCGTCGCGCGGCGCCGCCTTGGGCTTCGGCTTGGGCTCAGGCGCTGCGACCGGCTGCGCGACGCGGGCGACCTGCGGCTGGGCGGCCGGGGCCTGAGACGTACGCGC
The DNA here is from genome assembly GCA_036383735.1 of Phenylobacterium sp. Lineage (GTDB taxonomy): Bacteria > Pseudomonadota > Alphaproteobacteria > Caulobacterales > Caulobacteraceae > Phenylobacterium. Next base: position 17,791 of record DASVNS010000354.1, read on the forward strand.
AAGGCTGAAACGGCTCATCAGGCGGCCTTCGGCTGGGTGTCGCGCCGCGGCGGCTGGGCCGCCAGGCGTTCGACCAGGGATTGGATGTCCTTGACGATCTTCGACTTCGGCCGGTGCTGGGCGATGGGACCGCCGAGGTTGGCGGATGCGGCCGCGGCCTCCCAGTCCGAACTGATGCCGGCCTCGGCCTTGCGTTGCAGGGCCTTCTCCGCCTCGGTCATCGAAGGCGCCGGCCCGAACATGCGGCTGGCCAGGCGGTTCAACACGATGCGCGGGCGCAGGCCGGTGGCCAGGCCATCCTCGATCTCGTCGGAATAGGCCCGCGCGGCCAGCAGCGCCGGCACGGTCAGCTCGGAGATCACCAGCACCTCGTCACACCCGGCCAGCGCGTCCAGCGTCCAGGGACGCCGGTGGCGCGGGAGGTCCAGGATGACCCACTCGTAGACCTCGCACGCCACCTCCAGCATGCGCAGGATGGCGTCGCGCCCGACCGCGTCGAACGCGTTGGGATCGCGGACGCCGGCCATCAGGTCGAGGCCCTTGGACACCGGCGTGACGACAGCTTGCAGCATGGCGGCGTCCATGCGGTCGGCCGCATGGCCGAAGTCGGCCAGGCGTGCGGTCGGCTGCGCGCCCAGATAGGCCGCGGCCGCGCCGTCCGCCAGGTTCAGGTCGACCAGGCAAACCGCCTTGTCCTTGCCCGCTTGCACCGCCAGCGCATGGGCGATCTCGATGGCGATGGTGGTCGCCCCGGAGCCGCCGACCGCGCCCGTGACGCCCCAGCAACGGGACGTCGCGCCGGACGTCGGGGCCGCAACCGGTTGCGCTTCCGCCAGCAACGCGTTGACGGCCGCTGCGAGATCCTCGGGCGAATAGGGCGCCTCCAGGATATCCGAGGCCGGCAGGCGCAACACGTTGCGGACCAGGCCGGTCGGCAGGTTCTCGCCGAGCATCAGGACCGGTGGGCATGCGCGGAGCGCCGACAGCGCCTTCACGAAGCTGGCCAGCGCCGGCGCGTCCCAGGCGTCGGCGTCGATCAGAACCAGATCGGCGGCGTCGGCCGGCAGCCCCTCCAGGCTGGACCCGGATCCCATCTCGATGGCCGCGCCCGCGAGCGGGCCGTCAGCGAGGTCGCGCAGGCTTGCGCCCAGCGCCAGGATGCGGCGGCCCTTGATCAGGTTGAGCGAGGCGGAAGCAGATTTGGATCGCAGCATCTGGATCTTTACTTCACGGCCGTCAGCTTGCCGTCGTCCCGCGCCAGGGGCTTGTCGTGAGACTTGCCCATCAGGAAGAGGTCGGCCGCGGAAGGCTCCTTGCCCGGAAGCGAGTCCACGGGCGTGATCCGACGGTCCGCGGGCGTGGATAGCCGGGGCGTGACGATGATCAGCAGCTCGCTCTCCGAGCGCTTCCATCGGGCCGAACGGAAGAGCGCGCCAAGCACCGGCAGGTTGCCCAGCCCCGGATACTGCTGAACCGCATTGTCGTAGCTGTGCTGGAACAGCCCGGCCATGGCGAAGCTGTCGCCCGGCTTCAGTTCCAGAGTGGTGGCCGCACGGCGGACCGTCAGCGCGGGCACCACGAAATCACGGACCGTCAGGGCATTGTTGAAATCGAGCTGGCTGACCTCCGGCTCGACGTTCAGCCGGATCCAGCCGTTGTCCTGCACGGTGGGCGTGAAGTTGAGCCGGACGCCGTAGGGCTTGAACTCGATCACGACCTTGTCGAGGTCCTGGGGCACCGGGAACGGGAACTCGCCACCGGCCAGGAAGCTGGCCTTCTGGCCCGAGATGGCGACCAGATTCGGCCGGGCGAGCGTACGCAGAGCACCCTTCTCTTCCAGCGCCTGCAGCTGGCTGTCGACGGTGGTGTTTCCGATCCCGCCCTTGCTCGTGATCGCGCCATGCGGCGGGTTCAAGCCAATCAGGCCCGCCCCGGTGATCACGGAGAACGAGTCGTTGAAGATCGAGAGGTTGACGCCCAGGTCCTGAAGCGCCGAGCGGCTGGCTTCCAGGATCCGGACCTCCAGGATCACCTGCTGCGAATTCTCGACCGTGAGGCGCGAGATGATCGAGCCCGGCGCATACTTCTCGGCGATCTTCTCGGCGCTGACCTGTATGCCCGAGTTGGAGATGTTGCCGGTGAGCATCAGCGCTTCGCCGAGATTGCGGACCCGGATGGGTTCATCCGGAAAAGCGGCGGTGATGTCCTGCTGAAGGCCCTCGGCGTCGTAGCCGACGCGAACGTCGATCACTTCGGAGAGTTGTCCGCCGCGGCCGTAAACCAGCATGTTGGTCGAACCGAATTCGATCCCCTGCACATAGAAGCTGGAGTCCGAGGTGGCGGTGACCTTGGCGATCTCCGGCTGGGCGATGACGATCCGCGACGCCGCGCCGGGAAGGCGGAACGACAGGGACTTGTCGCGCGGCACGTGGATCGTGCGCCGCATCACCGGCTCGCTCGCCAGCGTCTGGGCGGCGGCCGGCGTGGCGGCGACGCCCGCCAGGGCCAGAAAAAGGCCTGCGACGGCGCTCAGGAGGGTTCGGGACATCGGGGGCATCATGGCCTCAGCTCGTAGCCGACGAGGCGGCCGGGACAGGCGCCGGCGGCGGGGCCGGCGCGGCGCGGGGAGCTCGCGAGCGCTTGTTGGATTCGCCCTCGACGATGAGGATCGCGGAGTAGGTGCGCGCGGGTGCGCTGCGGACAACCGGACCAGCTGCCCGGACCCCGCCGCCGACCAGGAAATCGGCCGTGCGCATCGGCGGCGCGTCCTCGATTTCGGCGGCCCCGGAGCGCCGCAGCGCCAGGGACAGCTCGCCCAGGGTGGCGGCGATCGAAAGCTTCTGGGAGTCTTCGACCGAGACTTCGATGGTCGCGGTGGACGGGGTCGCCGGCTTCTCGGACGTGGGGTCGGCGTTCAGGTCGATGCCGAGCACGCGGGCGTTCTGGACCACGACATAGGAGATGTAGTTGCGTTGCTGGCCGGTCGGGGACAGGTCGCGCATCAGCACGACATCGACGTGGTCGCCGGGCAGCGCATGGCCGCCGACGCCGGACGCGTCGTTCACCTTCAGGGTATAGGCGCGCATGCCCTCGGTCACCTCGGCGGCGACGGTGGGCCGCGCGCCGGGGCCCGACAGCTTTGCCGGCAGGATCGCCTCGCGCGTGGCCACGGGGACCAGCACCACCGGCGCCCCGCCGTGGTCCGCCGCCAAGGCCTGTTCGATCGTGGCGTACGCGCCCTCGGGGATGGCGTCGGCCGGCGCCTTGATGATCGTGAGCATGCCGGCGTTCAGCTTCTCGCCGTACTTCAGCGCCCGCGACGCGACGACGACCGGCTTGCCTGCCGCCTCGACGCGCAGCGGCGTCCTGGCCGCCGAGGCGTTCGGAAGGGCCACTTTGGCGACGAAGAGAGCGCCAACCCCCAAGACCGCCGAAGCGGCGAGGCTGACAATGGTTACGACGCGCATCAGCTGAGCCTGACTAACAATTAGCTTGTTATCTCGGCACGTTAACGACGTCCGCCTTGCGATATCATCAACGTGCAAGGTGAACCGTGCGTTAGGGATTTGGCGAACGCGCGAGCTGCGCTTGGCGGACGATGCGTCAGCCTGCCATGACTGCCGGGCCATGCGCGCGGAGGGACGATGTACGACTTGCTGAAAGGGCTCCGCGTGGTCGAGGGGGCCGCCTTCGTGGCCGCGCCGACCTGCGGCCTGTACCTCGCCCAGATGGGCGCCGAGGTGATCCGCTTCGACACCATCGGCGGCGGCCCCGACTTCCGCCGTTGGCCGCTCGCCGAGAACGGTTCGAGCCTCTACTGGGAGGGCCTGAACAAGGGCAAGAAGTCGGTGGCCATCGACCT
>DASVNS010000355.1:0-2294 GCA_036383735.1 Phenylobacterium sp.
AGACGCGCTATGCCGTCGATGGGCTTTCCCGCCAGCGGCTGGACCGGCCGTTCATCCGTGAGAACGGCAAGCTGCGTCCCGCTGCCTGGGCCGAGGCGTTCAACGCCGTGGCGACCAAGCTGCAGGCGACGAGCCCCGAGCGGATCGGCGTGATCGCCGGCGACCTGCAGGACGTGGAGTCCATGAAGGCCGCCAAGGACCTGTTCGGCGGCATGGGCGTGAAGAGCCTGGATTGCCGCCAGGACGGCATGGCGCTTGGGGGCGGGCAGCGCGAGAGCTGGTTGTTCAACTCATCTATCCAAGGCCTTGAAGACGCCGACCTAATCCTGATGGTCGGGACCAACCCGCGGCTCGAGGCGCCGGTGCTGAACGCGCGGATCCGCAAGCGCTGGCTGGCGGGCGCGGTGCAGATCGCGGTGATCGGCGAGGCGGTCGACCTGACCTATGACTACGCGCACCTGGGCGAGGGCGCGGCGGCGCTGACCGGGTTCGCCAAGTCGAAGGCGCCGTTCGTGCAGGCGCTGAAGGATGCGAAGGCCCCGGCCATCATCGTCGGCGCGGGCGCCCTGGCGCGTGCGGACGGGGCGGCGGTGCTGCAGGCGGCGGCGGGGATCGCCAAGACCTTTGGCATGAGCTGGAACGTGCTGCACACGGCGGCGAGCCGGGTGGGCGGCCTGGACCTGGGCTTCGTGCCCGCGGACGGCGGCAAGACGGCGGGCGAACTGGTGCAGAAGGGTGGGGCGGACGTGCTGTTCCTGCTGGGCGCCGACGAGATGGACCTCGGCAAGAGCGACGCCTTCGTGGTCTATATGGGCACCCATGGCGACGCCGGCGCGCACCGGGCCGACGTGATCCTGCCCAGCGCGGCCTACACCGAGAAGAACGGCCTCTATGTGAACACTGAGGGCCGGGTGCAGATGGGCTTCCGCGCCGTGTTCCCGAAGGGCGAGGCCAAAGAAGACTGGGCCATCCTGCGGGCGCTGAGCGAGCGCCTGGGCGCCAAGCTGCCTTATGACAGCCTGGACGAACTGCGGGCCCAGCTGTTCGCGGAGCATCCGAGCTTCGGGCGCATCGACTATGTGCCGGCGACGCCGGCGGCGGTCGACTTCGCGGCCCTCGGCCGGAAGGGCGAGCTGTCGGACACGCCGTTCCGCAGCGGCCTGAAGAGCTTCTACCTGAGCAACCCCATCGCGCGCGCCAGCACGACGATGGCCGAATGCGCCTCGCTCGCCTCGGGCGCGGCCAAGATCGCGGCGGAGTAGGGCGCAGATGTTCGACTACAACACGCCGCTGGGTTGGCTGCTCTGGACGCTGGGGCAGATCGGGCTGATCACCCTGATCCTGCTGGTGACCAGCGCTTTCATCATCTACGGCGACCGAAAGATCTTCGCGGGCGTCCAGGCGCGCAAGGGCCCCAACGTCGTGGGCCCGTTCGGCCTGCTGCAGTCGTTCGCGGACCTGGGCAAGTTCCTGGTCAAGGAGCTGATCATCCCGGCGGGCGCCGACAAGGCGGTGTTCCTGCTGGCGCCGCTGATCAGCGTCACCCTGGCGTTCGGCGCCTGGGCGGTGATGCCGGTGGCGCCCGGCTGGGCGGTCGCCAACATCAACGTCGGCATCCTCTACCTGTTCGCCGTGTCCTCGATGGGCGTGTACGGCATCATCATGGGCGGCTGGGCCTCGAACTCGAAGTACCCGTTCCTGGGATCGTTGCGGTCCGCCGCGCAGATGGTCAGCTACGAGGTCTCGATCGGCTTCGTGATCATCACGGTGATCCTGCTGGCGGGCTCGATGAACCTGAACGTCATCACCGAAAAGCAGGCCGGCGGGTTCTGGAACTGGAACATGTTCGGCGCCGGCGACTTCGGCCGGAACTGGCCGCTGATCGTGATCATGCTGCCGATGGGCGTGATCTTCTTCATCTCGAGCCTGGCCGAAACCAACCGCCCGCCCTTCGATCTCCCGGAAGCCGAGTCCGAGCTCGTGGCCGGCTATGCCGTGGAATATGGCTCGACGCCCTACCTGCTGTTCTACCTGGCCGAGATGCTGAACATCATGCTGATGAGCGCGCTGATGGCGGTGCTCTTCCTCGGCGGGTGGCATGCGCCCTGGCCGGAGCCCTACCTGGCGAACTGGCCCGCCTGGCTCGCCAGCCTGCACGGCCTCTTCTGGTTCATGGCGAAGGCGGTGTTCGTGTTCTTCATGAACGCGATGGTCCGCTCCATCGTGCCGCGCTACCGCTACGACCAGCTGATGCGGTTGGGCTGGAAGGTGTTCCTGCCGACGTCGATGGCGGC
>DASVNS010000356.1:0-11105 GCA_036383735.1 Phenylobacterium sp.
CGACGGCGCGACGGAGATTCTGCTGATCACCTCCCGCGAGAGCCGGCGCTGGGTGATCCCCAAGGGTTGGCCGATGAAGGACAAGACCCCCGAGGACACCGCCGCGCAGGAGGCCTACGAAGAGGCCGGCGTCTTGGGCGAAGCAGGCCATAGGAGCCTGGGGGCCTACCATTACGACAAGCGCCTGGGCTCAGGCCGCCTGCAGCATGTCCGCGTGATGGTCTACCCGCTGGAGGTGCGCGAGGCGCGCGACATCTGGCCGGAGATGGCCGAGCGCGACCGCCTGTGGTCGTCTCCCGCCGAGGCCGCCACCCTGGTGGACGAGGCGGAGCTCAGAGCCTTGCTGGCTGCGTTCGACGTTTAGAGCAGCCGGCTGCGGATCGCCTGGCTCAGCATGTCGATCAGGCTGACCGCGACGATGATCACCACCACGATGGCGGCTGTGTTCGGATAGTTGAACGCGTTGAGGCTGTCGAACAGCACCTGGCCGATGCCGCCCGCGCCGATCAGGCCCAGGACCGTGGCGCTGCGGCTGTTGGATTCGAAACGGTAGAGCGCATAGCTCGTCCAGAGCGGCGCCACCTGCGGGATCACGCCCCAGACGATCTCATGCAAGGCGTGGCCGCCGGTGGCGCGCACGCCCTCGACCGGGCCGCGGTCGATGGACTCGACGGCCTCGGAGAACAGCTTCGCCAGCACGCCGGACGTGCCGATCGCCAGGGCCATGACGCCCGCCAACGGGCCGGGCCCCACGGCCACCAGGAAGATCATCCCGATCACCAGGTCGGGGACCGATCGCACGACGTCCAGGAAGCGCCGCACCGGGATCTGGATGAAGGCCGGCGCGATGTTGCGCGACGCCAACAGCCCCAGAGGGGCCGCGGCGACGATCGCCAGGGTCGTCCCCCACAGCGCCATCTGCACGGTCAGCCACATCTTCGAGACGTAGAGCTTCCAGTCGGTGAAATCGGGTTTCAGGAAGCCCCGCCCCAACTCCTGCATGTTGCCGGAATTGGTGAACAGCAGCGGCAGCTTGTTGAGCTCGGCCGGGCCGAAGGCGATCGCGAGCAGTACGATCAGGCCGCCCCAGAGCACCAGGTCGGGCGCGCGCTGCGCCAGCGACGGCTTCGGCGCCGCCGGAACCGCGGACGGCGCGGTCATTGGCCGTCGGCCGGCTCTAACGCCCGGTTCTGGGCGGCCTTGACGCTGATCCTGTCGAACTCGGCCTGGGCCTTGGCGATCTTGCCGGCGTCACCCGACCGCTTGGCCGCCGCCAGCGCCTCGCTGGCCTCCATCTCGCGGACCGGGTCGAGGTAGGAATTGTCCGCCGGCCTGAACCCGCCGTAAGCCAGGCCCTTCAGCACCTCGCGCTGCCTGGCCGCCTGGGCGTCGGTTCCGGTGCCATAGGTCAGGAAGAACTGACGGATCTTCTCCTTCAGCGCCGGATCGAGGTCCTTGCGCACCACGATCGAACTCTCGGGCAGGGGCGGCGAGTTCCAGATCACCTCGACCCTGTCGGCCAGTTCCGGGCTCTGGCGCTTGAAGAACAGCATGCCCACCGAATTGTTGGTCGCCACGTCCACCACGCCGTTGGCCACCGAGAAGGCGTTCGCCTGATGGCTGGCCGAGCGCACGGACTTGAAGCACTTGTTGGGCTCGATGCCCCGGGGCGTGAACAGATAGGTCAGCGGAGCCAGGGTGCCCGAGGTGGACTGGGTGTCGCCCAGGCCGAACGACAGGCTCTTGTCGCACTTCAGGACCTTGTCCAGCGTGATGCCGCGGCCCTTCCGCACGATGATCACCGACTTGTAGGTCGCGTCGCCGCCGGCATCGACCACGCGGCCCAGCACCTCGGCGTCCGCCCGGTTGACGGCCTCCAGCGCCGGCGCGGCCGAGAACCAGCCCATCTGCACCTGCTTGAAGCGCATGGCCTCGACCAGCGAGGTGTAGTTGGTCGCGAAGTAGGGCTTCACCTTCACGCCGATCTGGTCGGACATGTCGGCGAGCAGCGGCGCCCAGAGCGGCTCCATCGACGCCTGGTTCTCGGCCGAAAGGATCGAGAATGTCAGCTCCGCCGGTGTCGCGCCGGCGGGTGGGTTGTCGGCAGGCTTGCCGCAGCCGGCGAGCGCCAGGGCCGCGGCGCTCAGCGCCAGGACGAGGGTGCGGCGGATCATGTAGGCGCTCCTTCCCAGAAGACGTCCTCGAATTCCGGGCCGTAGATGTCGATGAGTTGCTCGCGTCTCAGGCCGTCCGACGGGCCGTCATAGACGACCTTCCCGGCCTTCAGCGCCACCACCCGGTCGCAATAGCGCAGGGCGTAGTCCACCTGGTGCAGGGTGACGATGACGGTGAGCCCGTCCTGCTTGTTGAGCTCGCCCAGGATCTCCATCACCCGCCGGGCCGACACCGGGTCCAGCGAGGCGACGGGCTCATCCGCCAGGATGATCTTGGCCTTCTGCACAAGGGCGCGGGCGATCGCGCCGCGTTGCTGCTGGCCCCCAGAGAGGGTGTTGGCCCGTTGGGTGGCGTAGTCCGACACCCCGAAGCGGTGCAGCGCCGCCATCGCGGCCTGCTTGGTTTCCGCCGGCCAAAAGCCGAGCGCCGCCCGCCAGAAGTTGATCCGGCCCAGCGAGCCCAGCGCAACATTGGTGAACAGGCTGAGGCGGCCCACCAGGTTGAACTGCTGGAAGATCATGCCGATCCGGGTGCGGGTCTTGCGGACGTTCGGATCGATCCGACCGCCCCGTTGGACGGGGGCGTCGAAAGCCACGATCTCGCCGGCCCCGGGATCGATGGTCTGCAGCGCGCTGATCGAGCGAAGGAGGGTGGATTTGCCGGAGCCCGACGGGCCGATCAGGGCGATCATCTCGCCGCGCGCGGCGTCGAGCGAAACCCCGTCGAGGGCGCGGCGCTGACCGAAGGTCTTGGAGACGTTCCGTATCGACAGAACGGCGGCGTCAGGCATGTGGGTTGTCGGAGCTTTCCGTACTGGAGCGGTTTCATGGCACGGCGGCTACGTCATGGTCCAGCGTGCTGCCCGCCGAAGCGGACGCCGGTTCATCGACAAGGAGATCTGCCCAACGCCTGCCCCTCTGCGGGGCGTCGGCGACCGGCGGAGCCCGACGCCCCGCCCGCTGCGCACACGAACACTTTACATCGCGGTCCATTGCCCCTATTTGCGCTGCTCCGGCGGACCCGATGTCCTCAAAAGCGCTGCTAACGCCGGACTTGGTTCAACAATCCGTTGGGGGTTGCGTGAGGTGCATACGTACCATACGCCCCTGGACCTGGTCCGTGAGCGGTCACCGGAACGTCCCGTCGCCTTTGCGCGACCGGATGCGGTGGCCGTAGCGGCGCGCTGGTTCCAGGACAATTTTCAAGGCGACGTTTTCTACGCTGTGAAGGCGAACCCTTCGCCGTGGGTCATCGAGGCCCTGGTGAAGGCCGGCGTGAATTCGTTCGACGTGGCGTCGGTCCCTGAGATCGACCTGGTCGCCCGGCATGCGCCGGGCGCGCGCATGGCGTTCATGCATCCGGTGAAGAGCCGCAAGGCCATCGCCGAGGCGTATCACCGCTATGGCGTGAAGACCTTCTCCTTCGACACCCACGACGAACTGCAGAAGATCCTCGAGGCGACCGACGGCGCCACCGACCTCACCCTCATCGTCCGCCTGGCGGTCACGGCGGAAGGTGCGTCCTATTCGCTCTCCGGCAAGTTCGGCGTCGACGCGCACGAGGCTCCCTCGCTGCTGATCGCCGCGCGGCGCGCCACCCAGGGCAAGATGGGCGTCTCCTTCCACGTGGGCAGCCAGTGCATGCGGCCGACCGCCTATCAGGCGGCCATGGCCCAGGCGAACCGCGCCATCGTGCGCGCCGGCGTCCTGGTCGACATCGTGGACGTGGGCGGCGGCTTCCCGTCGATCTACCCGGGTATGGTTCCGCCCGACATGGCCGACTATGCGGACAGCATCCATCGCGGCTTCGCGGACATGAGCGTCCACGAAGGCGCCGAGCTGTGGTCCGAACCCGGCCGCGCACTGGTGGCCGAGGCCTCTTCGATCCTCACCAAGGTCGAGCTCAAGAAGGGCGACGCGCTCTACCTCAACGACGGCAGCTACGGCTCGCTGTTCGATGCGGCGCACGTGAAGTGGCCCTTTCCGGTGAAGCTCTATCGGGGCGAGGGCGACGAGGCGCGCGAAGTGGACGGACCGCTGAAGCCCTTTCGGTTCTACGGTCCCACCTGCGACAGCCTCGACCACATGCCCGGCCCCTTCTGGCTGCCGGAAGACATCCGCGAAGGCGATTACGTCGAGATCGGCATGCTGGGCGCCTATGGCGTGGCCATGAACACCCGCTTCAACGGCTTCGGCGACGCCGAGACCGTCGTCGTGGGCGACGCGCCCATGGCCTCGATGTTCGGCCTCGCCGGGCGCAACATCCGCCTGCCGCGCGAGCAGCAGGAGGACGAGCGCAGCAAGGTCGTCCGCCTGTCGCGTCCGAAGGGCCGAGCCGGCAAGAGTCGCCGCAAGCGGTAACAACTGACGTAGTTGTATTGTTATTGGCGCGGCCGGTCGCTCCGTCCCGGTCGCGCCCTTCGTTTTTTCGACGGGCGATCAAACCCAAAGGGAACTTTGAGAATGAACGCTCCCGTTCAGAACACGAACCGAAAGGCCGAACTGCTCGCCAACACCGTCGAACACGTGGCGATCGATCAGTACGACGCCCGCCCCGTCATCGACGCCATGCGCAAGATGAGCTTCACCAGCCGCGACACCGCGCGCGCCGCCGACATCTGGTCGATGAGCCTGGAAGACGCCGAGTGCTCGACCTGGCTGACCCTGGCCGGCTCCACCTCGGCGGGCGGCTGCATGCACATCTACCGCGACATGGTGAAGTACGGGATGATCGACGCGATCGTCGCCACCGGCGCCTCGATCGTCGACATGGACTTCTTCGAGGCCCTGGGCTTCAAGCACTATCAGGCCCAGTCGAACGTCGATGACCGCGACCTGCGCGAGCTTTACATCGACCGGATCTACGACACCTACATCGACGAGGAAGAGCTGCAGAACTGCGACGGCACGATCTACGAGATCTGCGAGCTGCTGGAGCCCCGCCCCTATTCCAGCCGCGAGTTCATCCACGAGATGGGCAGGTGGCTGGCCGCCGGCAACGCCAAGAAGCCGGACAGCCTGGTCGAGGTGGCCTACCGCGAAGGCGTGCCGATCTTCTGCCCCGCGTTCGTCGACAGCTCGGCCGGCTTCGGCCTGGTGAAGCACCAGATCGAGCGGATGAAGGTGGGCAAGCCCTACCTGACCATCGACGCCGTGGCCGACTTCCGCGAGCTGACCGAGATCAAGCTGAAGGCGGGCGCGACGGGCCTGTTCATGGTGGGCGGCGGCGTGCCGAAGAACTTCGCGCAGGACACCGTGGTCTGCGCCGAGATCCTCGGCCACGAGGTCGAGATGCACAAGTACGCCGTCCAGATCACCGTGGCCGTCGTGCGCGACGGGGCCTGCTCGTCGTCGACCCTCAAGGAGGCCTGCTCCTGGGGCAAGGTCGACGTGACCTGGGAACAGATGGTGTTCGCCGAGGCCAGCACGGTCGTTCCGCTGATCGCCTCGGACGCCTGGCATCGTGGCGCGCACAAGAACCGCAAGAAGCGCCGCTGGGCCGACCTGTTCGCGAAGTCGCCAGCGGCGGCTTGATCCTTTGCGGCTGGGCATGACCGGCGCGAGGGCGGCATGAGCGCTCCTTCGCCGGTCATCGCCATGCGCCCAAAGGTGATGGGCATCGTCAACGCGACGCCCGACAGCTTTTCCGACGGCGGCCGCTTCCTGGCGTTCGAAGCGGCCCTGGCGCAGGCGCGGCGGCTGATCGCCGACGGCGCCGACATCCTGGACCTGGGGGCGGAGTCCACCCGCCCAGGCGCCGAGCCCGTCCCTGCCGAGCTGGAGATCGCGCGGCTCGCCCCCCTGATCCAGGCGCTGCGCGCCGAGAGCGCCACCCCCATCTCGGTGGACACGATGAAGCCGCAGGTCGCGCAGGCGGCCATCGCCGCCGGCGCCACGATGTGGAACGACGTGACGGCGCTGCGCCACGCGTCCGACAGCCTCGCCGCCGCGGCCGAACTCGGCTGCGAGGTGGTGCTGATGCACATGCAGGGCGAGCCCCGCACCATGCAGGCCGAGCCGCGCTATGACGACGTGGTGGCCGAGGTGGCGGCGTTCCTGGCCGCCCGCGCCGAGGCGGCGGTGGCGGCCGGCATCGCGCGCGGCAAGATCTGGCTGGATCCCGGCGTCGGCTTCGGCAAACACATGCTGCGTCACAACCTGCCGCTGATGGCCGGTCTCGACCGCATCGTGTCGCTGGGCTTCCCCGTGCTGCTGGGCGCCAGCCGCAAGGCGTTCATCGGCGCGCTGGACGACGGGGCCGAGGCGGAGCAGCGGCTGGGGGGGTCCATTGCCGCAGCCCTGGCCGGCGCCGCAGCGGGCGTGGCCGCCGTGCGCGTCCACGACGTCCGCGAGACCGTACAGGCCCTGAAGGTTCAGGCGGCGATCTCCGGCGCCCGCTCGCCGGATTAGCCGCCAGGCCCCGGCGAGCCTTGCCCTGGGGACGGACGCCGAATCCGCATGCCATTTCCGGCGTTGGCGCGGTAACTGAGCCGATGCAGCATCTGGGCAGAGTCCTGATCATCGCCGGATCCGACAGCGGCGGCGGCGCGGGCATCCAGGCCGACATCAAGACGGTGACGGTGCTGGGCGGCTATGCGGCGACCGCGATCACGGCCGTCACCGTGCAGAACACCCTTGGCGTGACCGGCATCCACGCAATCCCGCTCGATGTGGTGGAAGCGCAGGCGCGCGCCGTGCTGTCCGATATCGGGGCCGATGTCATCAAGACCGGCATGCTCGGCGATGCGGCCATGGTCGCCCTGGTCGCCCGCCTCCTGGAAGAGGCGAACATTCCAGCGGTCGTCGATCCGGTGATGGTCGCCAAGGGCGGCGCCTCGCTCCTGGCCACGGACGCGGTGGCCGCGGTGCGCGAACGCCTGGTTCCGCAGGCGGCCTTGTTGACGCCGAACGCACCCGAGGCCGAAGCGCTGACCGGCATCCCGGTGGCGACGACGGACGACCTACGCCGCGCCGGCGAGGCCCTGCTGTCGGCGGGCGCCAGGGCCGTGCTGATGAAGGGCGGTCATGTGGCGGGCGAGCGGGTGGTCGATGTGCTGATGACGCCCGACGGCGACACCGCCTTCGAGGGCGAGCGGATCGACAGCCGGCATACTCACGGGACGGGGTGCACCCTGGCGTCGGCCTGCGCGACGGGGCTCGCCCAAGGGCTGCCTCTGGTGGCGGCGGTGGCGCGCGCCTGGGACTATGTGCACGAAGCGATGCTGCGGGCCCCCGGCCTGGGGGCGGGTCACGGACCCCTGGATCACGGCTGGCCGCTGCGGACGCGCTCGTGAGCCTGGAAGCCCGCCTCGAGGACATCCTGCGGCGTTCCTCGCCCATGATGCAGGTGCTGCGGACGGTGCGTGACCTGGACCTGCCGAACTGGCTGCTGTTCTCCGGCGCCGTCTACCAGCGGGTGCTGAACCACCTGGGTGGGCGCGACCTGGACTATGGGATCAAGGACTACGACGTCGGCTATTTCGACGCCTCGGACATCTCCTATGCGGCCGAAGACATGGTGATCCGCCGGGTCGCGGCTGCGTTCGAACCGCCGCTCCGCACGTTGGTCGAGGTGCGCAACCAGGCTCGCGTCCATCTGTGGTTCGCGGAGCGCTTCGGCGAGCCCTATGAGCCGCTGGGCGGTTCGGCCGAGGCGCTCGAACGGTTCGTCAGCCCGATGTTCGCGGTCGGCGTGAAACTCGGGGATGACGACCGGATGACCGTGGTGGCGCCGTTTGGCCTGGAGGATCTGTTCGCCCGGAAACTGCGGCCGAACCCGCACGGCCCATCGGCCAACTTCCCGCGCATTGCGGCGTCGACCAAGGTCCGCTGGCCAGAGATCGAAGTGATCCCCGCTTAGCCGCGGGCGGTCCGTGGCTCCGGAACTGGCCCTTGCGGCCCCGGTCGGCCGCGCCGCATGTGCGGGCGACGACATCGAGGAGCCAGCCTTGCGCCAGTGGACTATCGACGCCTTTGCCGAGCGCCCGTTCCGGGGCAACCCCGCCTGCGTGCTGGAGCCGTTCGGCGGCTGGCCGGACGCTGCCTGGATGCAAGCCCTGGCCGCCGAGAACAACCAGGCCGAAACCGCTTTCCTGTTGCGCACCGACAATCCGGCGCGGTTCGGCCTGCGTTGGTTCACGCCGCTGCTGGAGGTTCCGCTGTGCGGCCACGCCACCCTGGCCTCGGGACACGCGCTGTTCGGCGAGCTCGGCGTCTCGGCCGAGCGGATCACCTTCGACACCCGATCCGGTCCGCTGACCGTCACGCGGGCGAGCGATGGCTACGAAATGGATTTCCCGGCCCAGCCGCCGGTGCGGACGGCGACACCTGCGGGCCTTGCCGAGGCGCTGGGCGCCGAGCCCGCCGAGGTCTGGGCTTCGTCCTATCTGGTAGCGCTGTTCGACGACGAGGCGACGGTGCGCGAGCTGCGGCCCGATCTGTCGGCGCTGAGCCGGATTTCCGGCGAGGCCACAGGGGCGCGCGGCAACATCGGCGTCGCCGCGTTGGCAACGGGCGCGCCGTACGACGTGGTCGACCGGTTCTTCGCGCCGGGGTCGGGGATCCCGGAGGATCCCTGCACCGGGTCGCTTCATTGCATCCTGGCTCCGCTCTTTGCGGACAGGCTGGGTCGCCCGGTCATCCGGTTCCACCAGGCCTATCCGGGCCGCGGCGGCGACCTGGAGTGCGAACACCGCGGCGATCGCGTCCTGCTGCGCGGCCGCGCCGTCACCATCATGGAAAGCCGCCTGCGCGCGGCGTTGTAGACGCAGGAACGCCCCCGAAGCCGAGGCTTCGAGGGCGCTTCGCTCGGGATGTCAGAGGCCGCCGTTAACGGCGGTGACCATAGCCGTCGCCATAGTCGCGGTCATGCGTCTGGCGCGCGATGCGGGCGTCGAGGCGATCGAAACGGCGGTCGAGGTCGGCGCGCTCCCAGCTGTTGAGGCCGTTCACCCGATAGCGGGCTTCGATCCGGGCCACCGTGCGGGCGTCATCGCGCAGGTCCGCAGCCTCGGCGCGGGTCAGGGCGCCGCTGCGGATGCCCCAGGCGATGCGGCGGTTTAGTTCGTCCTGGCGCTGGTTGAGATTATAGGCGCCACGCTCCCGGCCCGGCCCATAGCGCCCTTGGTCGTAGCGGCCCTCGTCGTAGCGGCCATGCTCATAGCGACCGGAGTCGCGGTCGTAGGGCTGGGCGGCGGCAGGGGCGGCGATGGCCGTCACGGTCGTGACGGCGGCCAGAGCGGCGATCAGGGTCTTCATGTCCGGTCTCCAGAGTCCGTGTCGGCCGGGGGTCGGCCTTCAGTGACGACAAGAGACCATGGGGCGCATGACCCGGTTCTGAGCTGCGCCGTTGGGCGAGGTTCACCTAGATTGCAAAGCGTTCACGTTGGGCCGCTCAGGCGGCGGCGCCCGCCTGGGATTGGCTCGTCCCGCCCGTGGCGGCGGCGTTCAGCACCGTGGAGATCGCGTCGTAGAGCTTGGCGATCTCGATCGGCTTGGCCACGTGGGCATCCATGCCGACGGCGAGGTATTCCTCGACCTGGTGGCTCAGGGCGTTTGCGGTCAGCGCCACGATGGGCGTCCGGCGGCGGCCGCCGGCCTTCTCCGCCTCGCGGATCGCGGAGGCGGCGGTGATGCCGTCCATCACCGGCATCTGGATGTCCATCAGGATCAGGTCGTAGCTGCCGGTGCGCCAGGCCTCGACGGCTTCCTTGCCGTCCGGGACGATGTGCACCTCGATGCCAAGCGACCCCAGCACCGCGGCCAGCACCTGCTGGTTCGTCGGGTTGTCCTCGGCGGCCAGCAGCCGCAGGTCGCCGTCGTTGGAGGACTGGGCCGGGTCGGCAGCCTCCAGCGAGCCCGGACGGCCACGGCCGAGGGGCAGCTCCACGGTGAAGGTGGAGCCGTGGCCCTCGCGGCTCTCGACGAGAATGGCGCCGCCCATCATCTGGGTCAGCTCGCGGCAGATCGCGAGGCCAAGGCCCGTACCGCCGAACCGGCGCGTCGCCGAGTTGTCGGCCTGGGTGAACTTCTCGAACAGGCCGGGCAGCTTCTCGGGCGAGATGCCGACGCCCGTATCCCGGACCACGATGCGGAGGCCGCCGGCCTCGCCGATGCCCACCTCGGCCCGAACCGAGCCCTGCGGGGTGAACTTGACGGCGTTGGACAACAGGTTGCCGACGATCTGCCGCAGGCGGTCGGCGTCGCCGCGCCACCACCCCCTGGCCTCGTCCGCCACCGTGACGTCGAACGCCAGGCCCTTGGTGCGGGCCATGATCTCGAAGGTCTCGCGCGCCTGGTCGATCGCCGCTTCCACGTCGAAATCGTCTTCGAACAGGGTCAGCTTGCCGGCTTCGATCTTCGACAGGTCGAGCACGTCGTTCAGCACGGCGAGCAACAGGCCGCCGGACCTGCGGATCACGTCGAGGCGATCGCGCTGCACCTGGTCGAGCTGGCCCAGGGCCATGACCTCGGCCATCGCCAGCACGCCATTCAGAGGCGTGCGGATCTCGTGGCTCATGTTGGCCAGGAACTGGGTCTTCAGCACATTGGCGGCATTGGCCTCGTCGCGCGCCAGTTCGAGTTCGCGCATGGCGCGCTTCAGATCGTCTTCCCGCTCGGCCAGCTTGCCCAAGAGGTGGTTGAAGCTCTCGGTGAGGCTCTGGAACAGTTCGTCCGAGGCGTCGACCTGCACTGGCGTGAAGCTGCCGCCGGCGGCCACCTCCTGCATGGCCTGCGACAGGCTCTGCACGGGCTTGATCACGCGGTGCGCCAGGCTGCGGGCGAGGAACAGGGCCACCCCGACCCCGCCGAACAGCAGCACGAACGTGAGCGCGATGAACTGTGGCAGCATCGGCGCCAGCGACGGCTGGACGACCGTCATGCTGAAGCGGCCAATCGGGCGTCCTTCCAGGACGATCGGCCGGGTGAGGA
>DASVNS010000357.1:0-6006 GCA_036383735.1 Phenylobacterium sp.
TGCCCTAGCCGAAGCCTCCCACGAAGGAGCTCTGCCTTGCCCACCCTGATCCTGCTGCGTCACGGCCAGAGCCAGTGGAACCTGGAAGACCGCTTCACGGGCTGGGTGGACGTGGACCTGACCGCCGAGGGCGAGGCCCAGGCCAGGAAGGGTGGCGCGCTGATCGCCGAGGCCGGGCTCGCCATCGACCGCTGCTTCACCTCGGTCCTGACGCGGGCGATCCGTACCTCGTGGCTCGCCCTGCACGCTGCGGGACAGGCGTTCGTGCCCGAGGTGAAGGACTGGCGGCTGAACGAGCGCCACTATGGGGGCCTGACCGGCCTCAACAAGACCGAGACCGCCGCCAAGCATGGCGCCGACCAGGTGAAGGTCTGGCGGCGCAGCTACGACATCCCGCCGCCGGAATTGGCGCCGGGCGGCGAGTTCGATTTCTCCGGGGACCGTCGCTATGCCGGCCTGGATCTGCCCGCGACGGAAAGCCTGAAGACGACGCTGGTGCGTGTGCAGCCCTACTGGGACGCCGAGATCGCGCCGTGCCTGCGCGCGGGTGAGACCTTGCTGGTGGCGGCGCACGGGAACTCGTTGCGTGCGATCGTCAAGCTGCTGTTCGCCCTGTCCGACGAGGCGATCATCGACGTCGAGATCCCGACGGGCAATCCGCTGGTGATCGAGCTGGACGGCGCCCTGAAGCCCACAGCGGCCCGCTACCTCGATGGCGACCGCGCCACCAGGCTTCCCGCCGTCTAGGGCCGCCCTTGAGCTTCCCGCCGGAACCGGGAAGGCGCATGTTCGCGGCATGATCGACGAAGCCTTCATGCGCCGCGCCATCGCGCTGGCGGCCACCCACGTGGGCCGCACCGGGCAGAACCCCTCGGTCGGCTGCGTGATCGTGAAGGATGGCGTGGTGGTCGGGGAGGGCGTCACCGGCGAGGGCGGGCGGCCGCACGGCGAAGAGGTGGCGCTGGAGGTGGCCGGCGCGGCAGCGAGCGGCGCCACAGCCTATGTCACGCTCGAACCCTGCGCCATCCGTTCGGCCGGCGGCGTGTCCTGCAGCGAACGGCTGGTGGCCGCCGGCGTGGCCCGCGTGGTCGTCGCCGCGCCCGATTCCTCGGTGTTCGCCGCGGGCCAAGGATCTCGTCGGTTGCAGAACGCCGGTATCATTCTCGACCGAGGGTTGTTGGAGGCTGAGGCCGACGCGCTGTATGCGGCGTATCAGCCAGCTAAAACCCTGGAAAGTCGCCGTTAATCCGCAGCGGCTAACATGGTTCACATCGCCTTACGTCAGTGAATCCGAATGTCCGCCGACAATGCCCGATCGCTCGTCCAGACACGCCTGACCCAGGCTGAGGTCGACGCCATCTGCGCCAAGCACGACCGCCTGTGGAGTTCGAAGCCCGGCGGCGCGCGCGCGGTCTTCGCGTTCAAGGACCTGTCGGGCGTCCAGCTCGTGGGCCGGAACCTCTGTGACGCCGACTTCACCGGCGCGATCATGAACGACTGCAATCTGCGCGGCGCGCGGCTGGACAACGCCACCCTGTTCTGCGCGGACCTGACCGGCGCCGACATTCGGGAAGCCTCGCTGCGCCGGGCGGACCTGCGCGGCTCGTGCATGCGCAATGTCGACCTGACCGGCGCCGATCTCTTCGAGGCCGACCTGCGCGAGGGCGCCCTGGCTGCAGGCGACCGCCAGTTCGGGTTCCGCAAGCTGGAGATTGGCCTTCCGGGCCAGGGCGAACTGCAAGGCGCGATCCTGGCTGGCGCCAATCTGGAACGCTCCCGCCTCTCGGGCGCCATGGCCGTGCGCGCCGATTTCACCGACGCCGTGCTGAAGGACGCCAAGCTGATCCGGGCGAACCTCAAGCAGGCGTCGCTGAACGGGGCCAACCTGTCCGGAGCCGACCTGTCGGGCGCGGACCTGGCCGGCGCCGACCTTCGCGACGCGGTGCTGGTGGGCGCTCGCACCACGGCGTGGAACGTGTCGGATGCGAACATGGCCGGCGCCTTGACCGACGAGCCGGTCGGCCGGGCGCTCAGCGATCTGCCGTACGACGAGATGATCCGTGAGCACGCCAGGTGGTGCGAGACGGGCGGCGGCGAAGGCAAGCCATCGTCGTTCGACAACGCCGACCTGCGCCGGCTGACCTCGGTGCGAGGCTACAACCTGACCGCCCTCTCGGCGAAGGGCGCCACGTTCTACGGCCTGGATATGGAGGGCGTACAGCTGCAGGGCGCTCACCTGGAAGGCGCCGACCTGCGCAATGCGGTGCTGCGGCGCGCCGATCTGCGGGGCGCGCGGCTGGTGGGCGCGAAGCTTTCCGGCGCCGACCTGCGCGAGGCCCAGATGGGCCCGCTGCTATTGGGCGCCGACCGCGTGCTGCCGACCAACCTGACCAACGCACAGCTGAAGGGTTCCGATCTGACCGGGGCCGACGTTCGCCATGCCGTGTTCGTGGACGCCGACCTCAGCCGCTCGAACTTCACGCGGGCGCTGCTCAAGCAGGCGGATTTCACCGGCATCACCCGCTCCGGCGCGCGCGGCCTGGAAGACGTCATCTAGGCCAGGATCGTGATCAGCCGACCGGGCCAGCCCATCGAGCCGAACCCGCTGGGTCGCCGCCGCCTCAGTGACGGCGAGATCGCGATGCTGCTGGACAACCACGCCCGCTTCCTGGCCGGCCAGGGCGGCAAACGCGCCAACCTGCCGTTCGTGGACTTCAGCGGCCTGGACCTGACCGGTCGCAAGCTGTCGAACGGCGACTTCTCCGGTTCGATCTTCGACGGCGCGCGGCTTTCCGGCGCCCAGCTCGACGGCGCGATCCTGGCGGGGTGCGACCTGCGCCGGGCCGACTTGCGCAACGCGAACCTGCGCAGGGCGGACCTTCGCGGCGCGTGCCTGTCGAGAGCAAACCTGGCTGGCGCCGACCTGAGCGAAGCGGATCTGCGCCCGGGATCGGTGGGGCGGCCTCACCCCACGCGGGGATTCCCCGCGGTCGTGGAAGAGGATCGCACCGGCGAGCTCGATGGCGCCAACCTCTCGGGCGCAACGCTGGACCGCTCGCGCCTCGACGGTCTCTTTGCCGCCCACGCGGACTTCTCGGACGCATCGCTGGTCGGCGCGCAGCTGACCGACGGGAACCTCAAGGGCGCCAACTTCGATGGGGCGTTGATGGCCGGTGTCACGGTTTCCGGCGCCATCCTGGAAGACGCGAATTTCGCCGGCGCCCACATGGCCGGCGTGGCGCTGAGTTCAGCCCGCACGCGCGGCGCCCAACTGGACAGGGCCGCGTCGCCGCCTAGCCGAGAGGACATCGCCCGGGCCGCCAGGCTGGCCGTCGAGGCGCGCGCACACCACGCTTGGGTAGGCTCCGGCGGACGCGAAGGGGCGCCGGTGCGCCTGGATGGCGCCGACCTTCGATCGCTCGGCGCCGAGCTGAAGGGGCTGAAACTCACGGCGGTCAGCGCCAGGGGCGCGAACCTGTCCGGACTCGACCTCCGCGGCGTCCAGCTGCAGGGGGCCAACCTGGAAGATTGCGACCTGCGCGGCGCCGTGCTCAGCGGCGCCGATCTGCGAGGCGCGCGCCTGGGCAAGGCCGACCTTACCCGAGCAGACCTGTCGCAGGCCGATCTACGGCCGCTGGAGATTGCGCCCGGCCGCTCGACGGCGACCAGCCTTGCCGGCGCCCGGATGCGCTACGCCCGGCTCCAGACCGCCCTGATGGACGGCGCGGTGATGGACGGCGCGGACCTTCGCGGGGCCAAACTGCCCGCATAGAAGAACGGCGACGCCGCAAGGACGCCGCCGTCTTGGTCTCCGGTTTCCTTGGTCTCTGGTTGCGCGGCGTGCGAAAGGAAGGCTTACGCGGCCTTCTCGGACTCGATCAGGTCCGGCTGGAGGCCGGTGGTGATCTGCACGGTGCGCGGCTTCAGGGCTTCCGGAAGTTCACGCTTCAGGCTGATCGAAAGCAGGCCGTCCGCAAGGTTGGCGTCGGTGACGATCACATAGTCGGCGAGCTGGAACCGGCGCTCGAAGTTGCGCTCGGCGAGGCCGCGGTGGAGGTACTGCTTGCTCTCGTCGTTGGCCGGCTTTCTACCCGTGACGGTCAGCAGGTTTTCCTTCACCTCGATGTTGAGCTCTTCCGGCCGGAAGCCGGCCACCGCGATGTCGATGCGGTAGGCGTTCTCGTCGGTGCGCTCGATGTTATAGGGGGGATAGCCCGTGGCGGCGTCGGTGGCCGCGGTCTCGAGCAACGAGGCCAGGCGGTCGAAGCCCACGACGGAGCGATAGAGGGGGGAGAAGTCGATCGTACGCATGAGATCACATCCTTCTTTCAAAGCAAGGTTGCGTTGTCTGATGGACTTGTCAGCGACCCGGATCGGCGTCGCCTGCAGCCCAGGAAGCCCGGACATCCAGCGCTTCCAGGCCATGAGTTAGGGACCCGGAAATACCTTTCAAGGGCTTGTGGGGCGCTGTTTTCGATCCGGGCCTGTCGGCCGCGCCGTGGTCGAAAACCTTCCGCGAAAGCCACGAGATGACGCCGAAGTCCGTCAAACCTGGCCGACAGGGTCAGCAGCGGTTTACACAGCCGACGCCCGCGGCGAAGCTCGCCTGATTCACGAAAGCGGGCTCGCATGGCGACGTTGGAGGAATTGACCGACCGGATCCGCCGCGCCGCCGCGGCTGGCGAGGGCCTGGGCCGCACGGTGAAGCTCGACCTGAGGGGCGAGGGCGTGATCCATCTGGACGGCGCCGCCGTGACGAACGACGACAGCCCCGCGGACCTGATCGTCTCGGTCAGCCGTTCGGACCTTGTTAAGCTGGGTAAGGGCGAACTGGACCCGATGCGCGCGGTGATGACCGGACGGCTGAAGCTTTCGGACATGGGCGTGGCCATGGGCCTGATGCCGAAGGTCAAGGCGTTGTTCGAGAAGGCCGTCTAGGCGCATGTTCGACCCCGCCCCGCTCGTCGACACCCCCGAAGATCCAGTTCCGCCCGGCGCCGAGCCCGACTGGTATGTCGGAGCGGGCGGATTGAAGCTGCGCGCGGCGCTGTTCACGCCGCCGGGGCGGGTTCGGGGCTCGGTGGTGCTGTCGGGCGGGCGCACCGAACCGATCGAGAAGTATTTCGAGACCATCCGCGACTTCATGGAGCGCGGCTTCGTGGTCCTGTCGCACGACTGGCGCGGCCAGGGCCTGTCGGCGCGCGAGCTGCCCGACCGGCTCAAGGGCCACGCCAAGGGCTACAAGGCGTTCCTGGAAGACTATCGCTGGCTGCTCAACGCCTACGAAGACCGACTCCCCAAGCCCTGGATCGCAGTCGGCCATTCGATGGGCGG
Organism: Phenylobacterium sp.; assembly: GCA_036383735.1. Classification (GTDB taxonomy): domain Bacteria; phylum Pseudomonadota; class Alphaproteobacteria; order Caulobacterales; family Caulobacteraceae; genus Phenylobacterium. The sequence continues at coordinate 5,335 of DASVNS010000357.1, forward strand.
CTGCCTGACCCTCCTGGCCATGGCGAACGGCGAGCGGCGGTTCGCGGGCGCGTGCCTGTCGGCGCCGATGCTGGGCCTGCAGTTCGGCAAGGTGTCCCCGATCGCGGCGGGCGCCATGGCCTGGCTGAACCTTACCCTCGGCCGCGCCGCCGCCTACACCCTGGGCCAGGCCGGCAAGCCGTTCGACGATACGTTCGACGGCAATGTCCTGACCCACGATCCGCGCCGCTTCGCCCGCCACCGGGCGCAGGTCCGCGCCAACCATGACCTCGCGCTGGGCGGCCCCACCTATGGCTGGCTCGACTTCGCGCTCAAGGCCACCGCGTTCCTCAGCCATCCCGAGCGGTTGCGTGGCGTCACCGTGCCGGTAGAGATCGTCTCCGCCGGAGATGATAGGCTGGTCGACAATTCCGCCCAGGCCGCTGCGGCTCGCAACCTTCCGCAGGGGCGTCTGATCACCGTGCCCGGCGCCTACCACGAAATCCTCATGGAGACGGATGACATGCGTAACATCTTCTTGCGAGTGTTCGACACGCTCACTGGAAAGACCGCGCCGAAGCCCGCGGGCGGCCCCAAGGCTGCCCCGACCGCCGAAGCGCCGCCTCCGCCCGCCGCCGAGACACCAAAGCCTGCGCCCGCCGTCACACCCCCGCCCCCGCCTGCGCCCGCGGT
>DASVNS010000358.1:0-3030 GCA_036383735.1 Phenylobacterium sp.
CAACGATTACTACGTCAGCGGTTCGAAGTGCTGGGTCCGCAACAAGGAGATCGAGCCGCGTCGCGGCGTGCTGGGGATCTTGACCACAGCAGTCAGCTTTGTCGGCGGGTGCGGCTGAACGACCGGGCCATCCCACATTATGCCTTCGGCCGGACCGCTTCGTCGCCGGAAAGCCCTTTGGAGGCATTTCGGGGAGCTCTGCGGTGGGGAAGATCAGCAGCCTGCCGTTGTCGCCGTAAATCCGCCTGGCCGCTCAGGCGGCGGGCCGTTTCCGGAAGCCAAAATCCTTGAGTGACAGCCGGCGGCCGATGACGGAGCGGACCTCAAGGGGCGCGACACTCGCGCCATCGCGGGTGTCGATCATATCCGTGGGAACCGTGTCCGGCGCAAACAGCCAGCGGTCACCCCACTGCCGCATGGCCACAACCATGGGAAATAGGTCATGGCCCATCTCGGTGAGGACATACTCGTGACGCCTGGCCTCGGCGACGATCGGGCGTCGCTCCAGAACGCCGCCGTCGACCAGTGTCCTGAGTCGCGTCGTCAACAGACTGCGTGAGATTCCCAATCGCTTCTGGAAATCATCGAACCGAGTCACGCCTTCGAACGCTTCACGCAGGATCAACAGGCTGCCCCATTCGCCCAGAAGATCGATGGTGCGCGCCATCGGGCAGGCCGCATCGGCCCAGCTCTTTCGTTCCATTCCGCCGCCCTAAAGCAAGTGTAGCACGGTTGAAGCCCTTCCGTACGACGCGGGGGCCAGCCGGGTTGATCGACCGGCCCGCCACACCTCCAGCGCCCACAAGACAACTTGCGGCCGCCACGCCGGACAGGGATGCCATTTCATATGCGTTCCTGGCCGAGTCCAGGAACGATGCCACCGGGGATATTAGTCTTATTATTGCACTGATCTTGTAAATGAACTAATCTGGCTTGACCGCGGCCGTCTGCGGACGGCGGCGAGGAGGGGTGGGAAGCCCCAATGGCGGGAGAACGACATGTCGGGGCTGGAAACCATGATGCCGCCGGTGCAACGCGCAGCGGTGAACGGCGTCGAGATCGCCTATTACGAAGCCGGCCCGCGCGAGGGCGTGCCGATCGTGCTGTGTCACGGTTTCCCGGAGCTGGCCTTCTCCTGGCGCCATCAGATCAAGGCGCTGGCCGATGCCGGGCGCTGGGTGATCGCCCCCGACCAGCGCGGCTATGGCCTGTCGTCCAAGCCCGCTGCGGTAACCGATTACGACATGGACCACCTGGCCGGCGATCTCGTCGGGCTGCTGGACCACCTGGGCGTCGAGAAGGCGATCTTCGTCGGCCACGACTGGGGCGGCATCCTCGTCTGGCGGATGCCCCTGACCCATCCGGAGCGGGTCGCCGCCGTGATCGGCGTGAATACGCCCTTCACGCCGCGACCGCCCGTCGAAATCGTCGAGTTCCTGCGCACGCATTTCGGACCGGACATGTACATCGTCTGGTTCCAGACCCCGGACGATCCCGAGGCGGTGCTGGGCGCCGACGTCGACAAGACCATGCGCTTCTTCATGCGCAAGCCGGAGGCTGTCGTGGCCCTGGGCGACGCCTCCAGTTCAACCTATGCGGCCTTCGGGCGTCAGTTGCTCGAATGGGATGGCAAGACCGGCGGCGACCTGGTCATCTCGGCGGCTGAGCTCGCCGTCTTCGTCGAGGCCTTCGAGACGGGCGGCTTCTTCGGGCCGGTGAGCTGGTACCGCAACGCCACCCGCAACTGGCGGCGCGCCGAAACGCTGCCCACCCGGATCGATGGCATCCCCTGCCTGATGCTCACCGCCGAACTGGACGTCTTCCTGACCCCGGCTCAGGCCGAGCCGATGCCGGCGTTCATCAGCGACCTCGAGACCCACATGATCCGTGGATCAGGCCATTGGACGCAGCATGAGCAGCCGGATGAGCTGAACCGCCACCTGCTGGACTGGCTGGACCGGCGCTTCCCAAAGACCCAATCGCGGCATCTTCGCCGCCGATAACAGGAGAACGATATGTCGGGGCTGGAAACCATGATGCCGCCGGTGCGACGCGCAGCGGTGAACGGCGTCGAGATCGCCTACTACGAGGCCGGCCCGCGCGAGGGCGCGCCAATCGTGCTGTTGCACGCTTTCCCCGAACTGGCCTTCTCCTGGCGCCGTCAGATCAAGGCGCTGGCCGATGCCGGACGCTGGGTGATCGCCCCCGACCAACGCGGCTATGGCCTGTCGTCCAAACCCGCTGCGGTGACTGACTACGACATGGACCACCTGACCGGCGATCTCGTCGGGCTGCTGGACCACCTGGGCGCCGAGAAGGCGATCTTCGTCGGCCACGGCGGCGTCCTCATCTGGCAGATGCCCCTGATGCATCCGGAGCGGGTCGCCGCCGTGATCGGCGTGAACACGCCCTTCATGCCGCGACCGCCCGTCGATCCCATCGAGTTCATGCGCGAGCACTACGGACCGGACATGTACGTCGTCTGGTTCCAGACCCCTGACGATCCGGAAGCGGTGCTGGGCGCCGACGTCGACAAGACCATGCGCTTCTTCATGCGCAAGCCGAACGCCGCCGCGGCCCTGAGCGCGCGGAGAACCGACGCCTCCGGTTCAACCTACGCCGCCTTCGGGCGTCAGCTGCTCGAATGGGATGGCGAGACCGGCGACGACCCGGTCATATCGGCGGCTGAGCTCGCCGTCTTCGTCGAGGCCTTCGAGAAGGGTGGCTTCCTCGGGCCGGTGAACTGGTATCGCAACGTCTCCCGCAACTGGCGGCGCGCCGAGACGCTGCCCACCCGGATCGATGGCATCCCCTGCCTGATGCTCACCGCCGAACTGGACCGCCTCCTGAGCCCGGCGCTGGCCGAGCCGATGCCGGCGTTCATCAGCGACCTCGAGACCCACATGATCCATGGGTCGGGCCATTGGACGCAGCATGAGCAGCCGGATGAGCTGAACCGCCAGATGCTGGACTGGCTGGACAGGCGCTTCCCAAAGTAGAAGAGGCGCGTCGAATTGGCGCCGCAGAGGC
>DASVNS010000359.1:0-2545 GCA_036383735.1 Phenylobacterium sp.
TAGTAGACGTGCGCCACGCCCAGGCGCAGCGCCGCCAGCATCCGCGCATGCGGCACGCGGCCCAGGAAGTGCACCCGCGCCGGGTCGTATTCGACACCTCTGAAACAGGCGGCGCGCCAGGTCATGCCCTCGGGTGCGGCCGCCCCATAGGGCCGTTTGTCCGGGTCGCCGATCAGGATGACCTGGGCGTCCGGGACTTCGGCCAACAGCCGTGGGAGGGCGCGCGCGAAGATGTGCAGCCCCCGCAGCGGCTCCATGTTGTTGTTGACGTGGGTGATCACGGGCGTCCCCGGTGCGATCACGCGACCGTCGTCCAGCGCGAAGGGCTCGGGCGGAGCCGGGCGGATCACGTCGATGTCGACGCCCTCGTGGATCACGCGCGTGGCGTCGCGAAAGCGCGCTGGCAGGGCGCCGGCCTGGAACGGGGTCGGGGCGACGATCGCGTCGGCCTCGGCATAGGCGACGGCCATCATGCCGTTCTTCGCGTCGGCGCGGAGGACCGCCTCCTGATCGTGGGGGTGGAACTCGGTGTCGAAGCCCACGTCGTAGCCGCGACCATGGTAGTAGAATTCCGCGAAATCGACCTTCCGCGCGTCGGGGAAGACCTCGGACATGAACGTCATCTCGCCCCAGCCGGGATGGCCGACGATGACCGCGGGATCCCAGCCCTCGTTCTTCAGGGCCTGGGCCGCGTCGAAGGCGCCGCGCGCGCGGATCAGGTCGGCTTCCGCCCGGGTCGCCAGGTGGAAGATGCCGGGGGTCGAGCCCCGGGGCAGGCCGTAGCGGGCGGTCTTCACGCCGGCCAGCCCCGGCGCGTGGTTCTGGGCGATGGCCATGCACGGCACGCCGCGCGCCATCAAGACCTGGGCGAGGTCGGCGAACTGGCCGGGGAAGTTGTTGTGGACGAAAAGGACGCCGCTCGACATGCGCCGTCTTCTGCCCGCCGCGTGGCGGCCTGTCACGTCCCCGGAGCGGTAGCTTCTCGATCAAACGGCGGCGAGGATGTCCGCGAGGCCGGTGAGGCTATCGGTGCGGAACTCCCAGGCCTGCTCATAGGCAAGGTCCGGTGCGGGCGCGCCGCCATACTCCATGGGGCGGTGGATGAAGGCGCACTGCAGGCCGGCGGCGCGGGCGCCCGCGAGATCGCTATGATGCGCGGCGACCAGGCAAAGCTCGTGGGGCTCGAGGTCCAGCGCTGCGGCCGTCCGGAGATAGACCGCGGGCGCGGGCTTGTAGGCCTGGGCGAACTCCGCGCCGAGGATCGCATCCCACGGCAGTCCTGCGTAGCGCGCCACGTCGACCATGAACGCGACGTTTCCATTCGAACAGGCGACCACCGGAAACCGTCGCTTCAGCCGGATGAGGCCTTCGACGCTGTCGGACCACGGATCCAGCCGATGCCAGGCCAGGTTCAGCCTGGCCCGCGTCTCCTCGGTGAGATCGAGGCCATACGTCGCCAGAAGGGCGTCGAGCATGTCGCGGTGCAGGATATCCAGCTTCTGAAAGCCGCCCAGGTCTTTCGCGGCGCGGGCGAGGCGCGGGACGTAAAGCTTGCGCCATTCGTACGCAAAGTCCTGCGGATCGATGTCCTCCCGCCCCGCCGCCGCCAGGATCGGCGCGGCCTGGCGCGCTACGCTCGTTCGCCAGTCGACGACCGTGCCGAAGACGTCGAAGGCCAGCGCCTTGGGGAGGGGGGTGCGATCCATGGTCGGTTCCGTTTCCAAGCGTCGGTGGGGCAGGCGTACGACGCGGCCTGCCACGTCGCAGGAAGCAACACGCCTGGAGGCGTGCGCGGCATGCGAAGGCTGGTGCGGCTAGAGGGACTCGAACCCCCACGGTTGCCCGACGGTACCTAAAACCGTTGCGTCTACCAATTCCGCCATAGCCGCAGAACACCGCCGTCTAACCCGTCGGCGCCGCGGCAGGCAAGCTGCGCGCGTGGGGAACGCCGCCGAACTCCACGGCGAGGCCGGAGCCGACCTTGTCTACTGCAACCTGGGCTGTTCGGGGCGGATGCCCTCCCGACCTATCGCGCCTGCCGCGCCGCGGCCGTGGCGGCGTTCAGCTTCCGGATGCGCTGCTCGTAGAGCTCGGCCAGGCGATCGGGTTCGGAGATGTCGTTGCGGGCATCCCGCCAGGCCAGCTGGCGCTGGCGTAGCAGCGCGCGATCCTCATGCGCCTCCAGCGCGTCCGCATAGGCCTGCCGCAACTCGCGTTGCAGGCGCTGCAGCCTCGGATCGTCACATATCGTGCGGTCGGCAGGGGTCGGCATGGCGCGGCAGCCCTTGGGCGTGGAGGGCGCTTCAGCGGGGGGTGGCTGGCGTGTTCGGTCGACCTCCATCGGCGTCGGCTCCGCGACGGGTTCCGTTGGCGTTTCTTGCGATACGAGATCCGGCTCAACGGTGACCGGCGCCGCAGGCGGTACCGCAGAGGGGACCACAGAGGGGACCACAGTCGGCCCCAGAGTCGGAATCGGTGGAGCTAGCGCCGGCTCCAGCACGATGGGGAGGGCGGCGGCGGTGCGCGCCGCCGGCGGCGCGGCTGG